>WHTS01000006.1 GCA_009377585.1 Betaproteobacteria bacterium | reverse complement strand
TCGCCTGCACCGTCACCGGTACACACGCATGACTCGGAGCCGCTGTGGCTGGCTAGACCTTCAACGTATGAAACTTTCATTCACAACAACTCGCCGGTTTGACCGGCGCACGGAGCCCCCGATGAAGGTCACGAAGGTCGAAACGCTGCGTTGCGATGCCGGCTGGCGGACGTTCTCGTTTCTCAAGGTCATGACCGACGAAGGCATCGTCGGCTGGTCGGAATACAACGAAAGCTTCGGCAGCGCGGGCTTGAGCCAGGTGATCGCGGCGCTCGCGGCGAGCGTGATCGGGAAGGATCCGCGCCAGGTCGAGCTCGTCAATGCCCACCTGCGCACGCAGACGATCCAGTCGCGCGGCGGGATCAACCGGCAGGCGGTGGCGGCGATCGAGAACGCGCTGCTCGACATCAAGGGCAAGGCGCTGGGCGTGCCGGTCTACGACCTCTTCGGCGGCGCCGTGCGCACCCGCATCCCGGTGTACTGGTCGCACTGCGGCAGTTACCGCGCCCGCTATCCGGAACTGCTCGGGGTCCCGCGCGTCAGCAGCTACGACGACCTGGCGCGGCTGGGCGAGGAAGTGAAGCAGCGCGGATTCCGGGCGCTGAAAACGAACGTGATGATCAGCGACGGCAAGACGCTCGGTGCCTATCGTCCGGGGTTCGGCTACAGCAAGGGCTACCCCGAGCTCAACTGGGACGCGGATATCGTCCAGGCCGGGTCGCCACGGCAGCCGCATTCCGCTCCGGCGCAGGCCCCTCCATGGGCATCATGATCGACCTCAACTTCAACTACAAGACCGAAGGCTTCCGCCGCATCGCGCAAGCGCTCGCACCGGTCGGCATGAACTGGATCGAAGTCGACACGCACGACCCGGCGTCGCTCGCGCTCATCCGCCGCGATTCGCCCTGTCCCATCGCTTCGTGCGAGACCTTGTGCGAGCGCCGCGACTTCAAGCCTTTCTTCGAAGCGTACGCGATGGACGTCGCCATCGTCGACGTCATCTGGAACGGATACCTCGAATCGCTCAAGATCGCGGCGATGGCCGACGTGTACGAGATGAACGTCGCCCCGCACAACTTCTACGGGCACCTGTCGAGCGTCATCTCGGCGCACTTCTGCGCAGCCGTGCCGAATCTGCGCATCATGGAGACCGACGTCGACGCGGTGCCGTGGCGGGACGACCTGGTCGATACGCCGCCGGTCATCGACAACGGCGAGTTCGTGTTGCCGACCGGGCCGGGCTGGGGCGTGGAGGTGAACGAAGCGGCGGTCCGAGCCCGGCCGCCGAAGGCGTAGCACGGAGAAATTGGGGACCAGGCTCGCTTCTTACGCGGATATCCCGCGTCGCGCTGACAGCCGACGGGGCAGAATCCTCGTTGCCCCGGCGTCCCGGCGTCGGGATCTCGTGCGGGGGACGCCCTCCGACGGGTCAGCCTTCGTTTTGCTTGTCGGAACTCACCTGCGGCTCACCAGGGGCCGCCGGCTGAGGCTCTTGAGACGTAGTCGGGTTGGCTCCGGTTTTCCGCAGCCGTTTCTCTTCCTTCTTTTGCTTCTTGGCGAGGTCTCTCTGCCGCTTCGCAAATGCGTAGTTCGGTTTGGCCATTCGGTGTCTCTCGTGCCCGGGTTCTCGAAAGCAAAGAGACTAACGCATTTTTGCCGAACAGTGGGCCAATCCCTTGGCGGGAAGGGCGCTGCGGCGTGCTTAGCGATACTGCACGACTCCGTGCGAGACGCGCTGCGCAATCGGCACGTTGGATTCGATCCCGGCGGTGAACTCGAGTACTTCGTAGGCCGCGTAGCCTTGCTCGCGCGCAAGCTCGGCCACACGCCGGCGGAACACCTGCGCGGCTTCGCCGTCGCCACCGGTGGTGAAGCGCTTCTTCTTGAGCGCGAACGCATAGCGCTTGCGGCCCAGGTCGTACTGCTCGATCTGCCAGTTGGGCGCGAGGGGATCGACCACCAGCAAGACGATCGCCCCGAGCACCAGGCCCTCGACGGGAATGGCGAGGGACTTGCTGATTTGCAGCTCCTTGTTTGGGATGAGCACCGGGCTGGGACCGTCGGTGCTCGCGCAGCTTGCGAGCAGCGCGCCCAGCGCAGCCAGGCTGCAGCGAAGCGTCGGCGAAGGGCAGCGCGACGGGAGCACGGCCCCGCTCACAGCAGGTTGAACAGAGACAGCCCGGCGATGCGCACGAACGACTTCTGCGCCGCCTCCAGGTGCATCTGCTCGAAAGTGAGATCGCTGATGGCGCGCGCGTAATCCAGGTCGCGCAATTGCGACAGCCGCGCCTCGTAATTGAGATCGATATCCTCGTTGGCGGTCGTGACGGCATCGGTCTCCCGCAGCCGCGTGCCGACCGAGGCGTGCACGGCAAGCACCCGGTCGAGCGCGTTGCTCAGGTTGAGGTTCGCCGTGTTGAGCGCGTTGGCGAGCTGGGTGTTCGCGACCGGGCCGTTGCCTGCCCCCTGCAGCGCGCTGCGCAGCACATCGAGGCTCGCGAACGCGCTGACGTTGCTGCTCGGGCGCACCGTGAAGCTGTCGCCGCTCGCCGGGTCGCCCTCGATCGCGAGCTGCAGGCCGTCGAAAGCGATCGGCCCGCCGGCCACGTACGCGGCGTTGTTGATCACGGTGGCGGCGGTCGTGTTGTCGACCACGCTGTAGGTCGTGGTACCAGCAGTCACGCTGAACGTGACGGTATAGTTGTGCCCGGTGAGCGAGGCGGCGTCGGCGACCGATCCGGGGCTCACCACGCCGGTCCCGGCGTTGGCCGCCGCGGCGGCCGTAACGAACGTGCCGTTGCCGTTCTTGATCCGCAGCAGGATATCGGAGCCGGGATCGTTGACGGCGATCGAGCGCGAATCGCTGACCGCCACTTCGCGCCGGCCTTCGTCGCCCAGGTAGGCAACCACGCCCGGCGCAGTCTCCGCGAACGGCGTGGTGCCGGTGCGAAAGCCCGCGAACAGGTATTCGCCGCTGCCGTCGGTGGCGTTCGCCAACCCGATCAGCTCCTGGTAGCGCCCGTTCACTTCCTCCGCAATGCTGCGCAGATCGCCCGGCGTCAGCGCCCCGTCGCCGGCCTGCACGGTCAGCGTACGTGCGTCCTGCAGCAGGCGGGTGATCGCGGAGAGCATATTCTCCTGCAAGCCGAGCCGCGCCTCGACCGCTTGCGCGTTGTTCGCGTACTGCTTGTTCAGGGCCTGCGCCTCGGAGATGTTCAGCATCTGCGAGGCCGCGACCGGATCGTCGGAAGGCGTGAGCACGCGCCGGCCCGTGCTGATGTGGTTCTGCGTGTCGGCGACTTCATGCTGGCGCGCCAGCATGTTGTTGACGCCGTTCTCGAACAGGATGCTGGAGCTGATGCGCATGGCGAACCGCCTGAATCGTCTAGATTGCGAGCAGGGTATCGAACAGCTTCGAGACGATCTCGATCATCTTGCCGCAGGCCTGGTACATCTGCTGATAGCGGATCAGATTGGCCGCCTCTTCATCGAGATTGACGCCCGAAAGGCTTTGCTGCGCGGTCGTCGTCTGTGTGACCAGCGCCTCCTGGGCCGCCGCCGCAACCTGAACTTCGCGCGTCTTCGAGCCGACGCTGGCGACCGACTGGCTGTAGGCGCCTTGGTAGGTCGCGGCGCCACCGCCGATCGTCTTTGCACTCTGCAACCCGGCGAGCAGGGTCGCGTTGCGGTTGTCCGAGACCCCGCCGGAATTCGGCGTGATGGTGAACGTATCCCCCGCCCGCGGGGCGCCCGCGATCGACACGGTCCAGCCGTTGTAGCTGATGTCGCCGCCCGAGACATAAGCAAGCCCGGTGGGATTGCCGGTGCCGACGCCGCTCACGTCGTAGCTGCCGGAGCCGGTGAACGTGATCGTCACCGGTTGCAGCAGATTGGCGTTCGTGGGCGGCGGGCCGTTCACCACGCCTGCCGTGATTGCCGCACCGCTCGTATTGCCGGTGCCGGCGGCGCCGCGTATCGGTGCGGCGGCGGCGATCTGCGAACCGTCGACCAGGCGCACCGCGAGGTCGCGCGCGCCGGTGCGGGTGGGCTGCAGTAAAAAGCTGTCGCCGTTGCCCGGCGTTCCGGAGCCGAGGCTGACTCGTACGCCGTCGATGGTCTGGGGCAAGGAGGCGTAAACGGTCACGCTCGAATCCGACAAGCGCGTGACGCTGTAGTTGCCGGCGTTGTACGCGATGCGGTAGTCGCTGGTGGTGAGCGCCGAGGCATCCACGACCGTCGCGTCGAGCACGGCCGATCCGGAATTCCCGGTTCGCCCGATCACGCCGGGTGTAGGCAAGGTGAAGAAATCGGTGCCCGCGGCGCCGTTCAAGTCCTGGCCGAGGCGGTGCTGCTGATTGAAGTCGAATGCCAGCGCGGTGGCGATGCGGCCCAGGTTGTTGAGCGTGGGCGCAGCCGCATCGCGCTGGAACGCGAGCACCGCACCGAGCTGACCGCCGGTGAGGCTCGACGTGATGATGGCGGTGCCGCTGGCGCTGGTGTAGCCGATCTCCAGGCGCTTGGGATCCTCGCGCGACACCGAGGTCGCGAGCGCTAAGGCCTGGTTGCCGACGACGAGGCTCTGACCGGTGCCGATCATGACGTTGAGCGAGCCGTCGCTCTGCGCCACGGTGGTGACGCCGGTCAGCTTGTTCAATTCCGCGATCACCGCATCGCGCTGGTCGCGCAGGTCGTTGGCGGCATGCCCACCGGCCGCGCCTTCGGCCACGATCACGCTCTGATTGAGGCGCGCAATCTCGGTCGCCAGGCCGTTGATCGAGGTGACCAGGTCGGCGATCTGCCCGTTGGCCGCTTCGTACATCTGCGAGACGCGCGCTTCGATCGAGCGAAACCGGCTCACGAGCGTGCCCGCCCCCGACAGCATCGCCTGCCGGGTTGCCGCCGACTCCGGATCCGAGCCGACCTCGTGCACGGTGTTGAAGAACTCGCTCAGCGCGGGCGTCAGGCCCGAATTCGCGTCCGCGAGCAGGTTGTCGATCTGTGCGATCTCGTCGCGATACGTGTTCAGGTACGCCTGGCGCCCGAGCGCGCCCGAGACCTGGTTGTCGAGAAACTCGCTGTAGATGCGGCTGACGGTCGCGACGTCGACCCCGGTGCCGAAGAAGCCGTCGCCGCTGGCTTGCGGTAAACCGTTCTGCAGCTCGACCCGCTGGCGATGGAAGCCGGGCGTCGCCGCATTGGCGATGTTGTGCCCCGCGGTCGCCAGGTGCGCCTGCGCCGCGTTGAGCCCGGTCAGGCCGATGTTGAAGACATTGCTGCCCATGGGATGATCTTTGTCCGGTGTAACGTGTTATCGGCCGGCGTGGCGCCCAACCTTAACCGGCCAGCCCCAGCCGCATCACCGTGCCGGTGATGACGCGCGTGAGCTTGTCCGCATAGGCGGGATCGGTCGCATAGCCGGCTTGCTGCAAGCCGCGGGCGAACGCCGCCGCATCGGTGCGTTCGTTCAAAACGTGCGCATAGCGGGGATTGGCAGCGAGCAGGTTGGCGTAGTCCTTGAAAGCATCGGCGTAGGAGCCATAGGCACGGAAGCGTTCGACCGTCTTCACCGGCGCGCCATTGACGTATTCGGTAGTCGTCACATCGGCCGTGGCGCCCTGCCAGCCGCTGCCCGCCTTGATGCCGAACAGATTGTGGCTGGACGCTCCGTCGGCCATCCGGATCTCGCCTCGACCCCAGCCGCTTTCGAGCGCAGCCTGACCCAGGATGAACTGCGGTGCGACCCCGGTCGTGCGCGAAGCCTCCAGCGCATGGGGCCACAAACGGCTCACGAAATCGCGCGCTGTATCGGCCGCGCTGCCGCTTGTGGTGGCGTCGGAATTGCTCGCCGCGCCGGCCGCGCTCGTGGGCGAGAGCGGGACGGCAGGCGTTGCAGCCGAATGCAGCCCGGGCCGCATGCGCAGGATGTGCGCCACGCGATCCAATAACGTCCCACCTGCATCCGCCTGCTGCAGCGCCCGGGTTACATCGGCTGCCGCGCGACTCGCGTCTTCGAGCGCATTCGCTTCCGCGACGGCGCCCCGACTCAGTTGGCGCACCATGACGTCGGAAAGTCCGACGCCGCGCTTCGCCATGGCCATCGTCAGCTGCTGGTCCAGCATCGACTTGTACGTTTTCGTGTCCTGCGAGTCGGTGGAGCTGGTACTGTCCGCGGCCTCGCGCATGCTCTTCAACATCATCTGCATGAGCAGCGCTTCGAACTGCGCGGCGGCGGACCGCAGCGCCTTGTCCGGATCGGAGCGCGCCTGGCGCTTGAGCGCCTCGACGCTGCCTACGTCGAGCGCGAATCGGGTCGAGAGATCGGTGTCCGGGGTCATGGCGCGGCCTCGCTCAGATGATTTCCAGGTCGGCGCGCAAGGCGCCCGCCGCCTTCATCGCCTGCAGGATCGCGAGCAGATCCTGCGGCGTCGCGCCGACGGCGTTCAGCGCCTTGACCACTTCCGCCAGCGCAACCCCCTTGAGCACGGTGAGACTGCCGCGGTCGGCCTTGATCTCGATCTGCGAGCGCTCGGTCTGCACGGTCTGTCCGCGGCCGAACGGATTGGGCTGGCTCACCAGCGGCTCGGTCGATACCACCACCGAGAGGTTGCCGTGTGCGATGGCGCAGGCGTCGATCTGGACGCTGCGGTTGAGCACGATCGACCCGGTGCGGGCATTGACGATCACCTTCGCCATCGCGGCCGCCGGCGTGATCTGAAGGCTCTCGAGCTGGGCGATGAAGCCGACCCGCCCGCTGACATCGCCCGGCGCGCGCACGCGCACCACGCGCCCGTCGAGCGCCGAGGCGGCCTCGGGAAAGATGCCATTGATCGCATCGACCACGCGCTGGGTGGTGCTGAAGTCGGTGACGTTGAGCTCGATGTAGATGTGCTCGGCATCGCCGATGTGGCTCGGGACCGCGCGCTCGACCAGGGCGCCGGCCGGAATGCGGCCCACGCTCAGGTGATTCACCGTGACCTTGGAGCCGCCGCCTTCGGCGCCCACGCCGCCCACCAGCACGTTGCCCTGGCCGATCGCGTACACCTGACCGTCGGCGCCCTTGAGCGGGGTCATCAGGAGCGTTCCGCCGCGCAGGCTCTTGGCGTTGCCCATCGAGGAGACGGTCACGTCGATCGCCTGGCCCGGCTTCGCGAATGGCGGCAGCGATCCGGTCACGATTACCGCGGCGACGTTCTTGAGCTGAAGATTGGTCCCGGGCGGCAGGTTCACGCCCATCTGCGTGAGCATGTTGAGCACGCTCTGCACCGTGAACGGCGTCTGCGTGGTCTGGTCGCCGCTGCCGTCGAGCCCTACCACGAGCCCGTAGCCGATCAGCGGATTGCCGCGCACGCCCTGGATCGAGGCGAGATCCTTGATGCGCTCGGCACTCGCGCCCTGCACGGCGGCCAGCAGTACGATGAGCGCGAGTGCGCCTTTCGCCGCGAACGCGAGTGCGCGTGCCCCTGACAGGGCGAGTGCGCGCATGGACGCGCGCGCGGCATGGCGCACGCGGCGCACTGAGCTGCGAAGATCGATGTGAGCGTGTGCATTTTGAGCGTGACGATTCATTCCGACCTCAGAACGGCAGGAAAGTGAGGAAGAAGCGCGCCAGCCAGCCCATCACCTGCGCGGACTGGATCTGGCCGTTGGCGCGGTATTCGATGCGGGCGTCCGCAACCTGCGAGGACGACACCGCGTTGCCGTTGGCGATCGTGGCCGGATTGACGATGCCGGAGAAGCGGATGAACTCCGAGCCCTCGTTGATGCCGATCTGCTTCTCGCCCGACACCTGCAAGTTGCCATTGGGCAGCACGTCGATCACGGTCACGGTAATGGTGCCGGTGAAATCGTTATTGCTCGCCGCCGCTCCCTTGCCGTCGAACTTGCTCTCGGAGTTGGCGTCGAGGTTCGAGCCCAGGAACGACTTGCCCGGCAGGCCGAGCAGGCTGGTCACGCCGAAGGCGCTGGTCTGGCTCTTCTCCACGGTCGAGTCGGAGTTCTTGCTCGCCGCGGTCTTCTCGTTGATCTGGATGACGAGGATGTCGCCGACGTGGCGCGGGCGCCGGTCTTCGAACAGCGGCCGGTAGCCGAAGTACGGCTGCGCCGGATGCGCCGCCTGGTAGATCGATCCGTTCGCGGCCTGCAACTGCGGCTGCGGCACGGGCGCCGGCCGGGCCGTCATCGGCTGCTGCACCTCGGTGGGCGGCACGGTGTTGCAGCCGGCGAGCGCGAGGGCGCCGAGCAGCAGCAGCGCGCAGAGCTTCGGGATTCGTATCACGCGCTCGCTCACAGCTGGGTCAGCTTCTGCAGCATCTGGTCGGAGGTCTGGATCGCCTTGGAGTTGATCTCGTAAGCGCGCTGGGTCTGGATCATGTTGACGAGCTCCTCCACCACGTTCACGTTGGAGGTCTCGACATAGCCCTGGCTCAGCAGCCCGAGCCCGTTGCTGCCGGGCTGGTTGACGCTCGCCGTGCCCGACGCGGTCGTCTCGGTGTAGAGGTTCTCGCCCATGCTGAGGAGCCCCGCCGGGTTGACGAAGTTGGCGAGCTGCAACGTTCCGATCTGCGTCGACGTAGTCGAGCCCGAGCGCACGACCGTCACGACGCCGTCGCGGCCGATCGTGACGCTTTGCGAGTTGGCCGGGATCGTGATCGCCGGCTGCACCGCGAACCCGCTGGACGTGACCAGCTGGCCGTTGGCGTCGGTGTGCAGCGACCCGTCTCGGGTATACGAGGTCGTTCCGTCGGGCATCAGGATCTGCAGGAAGCCGGCACCCTGGATCGCGACGTCGAGCGGGTTGCTGGTCTGCTGCAGGTTGCCTTGCGTGAAAATGCGCTCGCTGGCGATCGGGCGCACCCCGGTGCCGATCTGCAGGCCCGAGGGAATCTGCGTCTGCTGCGAGGATTGCGCGCCGGGCTGGCGCAGCGTCTGGTAGAGCAGATCCTCGAACACCGCGCGCGAGCGCTTGAAGCCGTTGGTGCTGACGTTGGCGAGGTTGTTCGAGATCACGTCGATGTGCAGCTGCTGCGCATCGAGGCCGGTCTTGGCAATCCAGAGGGAGCGAAGCATGGGTTGGGTCCTGGTTGGTGTTATGCGCGCGCGAACGTCATCGCGGCGTCTTTAGCGGTTCATCGACAACAGCTGGTTCGCCTGCCGATCGTTCTGATCGGCGTTCTGCAGCATCTTCATGTGCATCTCGAACGCGCGCGCATGGCTGATGAGCGCGATCATCTGCTCCACGGCGTTGACGTTGGAGCCTTCGATCGCGCCCGACGCGATCACGACGCTGCCGTCCGCGGGTGCGCTGCCACCGGCCTTGAGGCGGAACACTCCGTCCTCGCCGCGCACCAGGTCGGCTTCCGGCGGATTGACGAGCTTCAAGCGCCCGAGCACATTCACCGTCGCGCGTCCGCTGGTCGGCGTCGAGGACACCGTGCCGTCCTTGGCGATCGTGAGCGTCACGTCGGGCGGGATGGCAACGGGGCCGCCGTCGCCGAGCACCGGATGGCCTTGCGGGCTCTGCAGCATGCCGCCGGGTCCGATCTGCAGGCCGCCGGCGCGCGTATAGCCCTCCGAGCCGTCGGGCAGCTGCACCGCGAGAAAGCCCTTGCCCATGACGGCTACATCGAGCCCGCGGCCGGTCTGCTGGATCGTGCCCGGCCGAAAATCCGTGCCGACGGTGGAATCGACCACGTACGAGCGCGTCGGCATGCCTTCGCCGAACAGGTGCACCGCGCGCAGCGCATTCAGCTGCGCGCGAAAGCCGGAGCTGTTGACGTTGGCGAGGTTGTGCGCGACGGCCCCTTGCGCTTCCAGTGCATGCCGCGCACCAGTCATCGAGACGTAGATGAGTCGATCCATGATCCTGGCCTATTGCGCCTAGCGCAGATTCACCAGCGTCTGCATCACTTCGTCCTGCGTCTTGATGCTCTGCGCGTTCGCCTGGTAGATGCGCTGCGCGGTGATCATGTTGACCAGCTCGGCGGTGAGGTCCACGTTCGAGTCCTCGACCGCGGAGGACTGCACCGCGCCGAGATTGCCGCTGCCGGGCGTGCCGATCACCGGCAGCCCCGAGTCGGGCGAATCCGACCACTGGTTCTGTCCCAGCGGCTTCAGCCCGTTCGGGTTCGCGAACTGCGCTAGCGCCATCTGCGCGAGGTCCTGCGACTGGCCGTTGGTGTAGCGGCCCTTGATGGTGCCGTCGGAACCGATGTTCAGGCCCACCAGGCGCCCCGACGAGTAGCCGTCCTGGAACATGCTGTTGACGCTGAACGGCGAGCCGAATTGGGTCATGCTGGCCATGTCGAGCGCAAAGTTGATCGGCGTGGTGGCGCCGCCGCCGATGGTGAGC
This sequence comes from Betaproteobacteria bacterium, assembly GCA_009377585.1. Lineage (NCBI taxonomy): Bacteria > Pseudomonadati > Pseudomonadota > Betaproteobacteria > Betaproteobacteria bacterium. Next base: position 102,064 of record WHTS01000006.1, on the reverse strand, counting down.
GCGGCATTGACCGGCATGGTGGTCGTCAGCGCGCCGTTGGAATCGAAGTCGAGCGCGAGCGGATTGCCCGCTCCGGCGCCCAGGTCGACATTGCCGATCGCCGTATCGTCGACCGAGGCATGGACGTTCCACTGGCCCGCCGTGGCGGTCTTCACGAAGTAGTAGCTGAGCACGTGCGCGTTGCCGAGCGTGTCGTAGACCGAACCCGAGGTGGTGTTGTTGTAGCTGGCGGGGTCGGCGGTGCTGAACGTCGCCGCGGTGGGCTGCGCGGAGCCGGCGTCCAGGTTGGCGCCGAAACGGAAGGTGGTCGTCGCGAGCGGCGGGATGTCCGCCGTCTGCAGCTGGACCTCGACCGGCGAGGTGGCGATGATGTTCCCGGAGGCGTCCGCGCCGTAGCCTGTGACGCGCTGGTTTTCCGTATTCACCAGGTAGCCCGCCGGGTCCAGGTGGAACTGGCCGTTGCGGCTGAACGTGACGGCGCCGTCCTTGCTCAGGCGGAAGAAGCCGTTGCCGTTGATCGCCACGTCCAGCGGGTTGTTGGTGGAGGTGACGTTGCCCTGGCCGAACTCCTGCGACACCGCGGCGACCTTCGAGCCGATGCCGACCTGGCTTGCACCCGAGCCGTTGAGCGAATTGGCGAACACGTCCGCGAACACGGTGCGCGAACCCTTGAAGCCCACCGTGGCCGCATTGGCCACGTTGTTGCTGATCACGTCCAGGTTCTTGGACGCGCTGTTCAATCCGGAGAGTCCTTGCTGGAAAGCCATCTGCTGCTCCTATCGATGATCCGGGAATTCGTTCGTGCCGCTACTGAACACGCCGCACGTCGGCGAAACGCACTTCGGTGGCACCGTCGATGATGACCGCTGGGTCCTTGCCGGACACACCAATGCCGGTCACTGTGCCCACGATGTGCGTTGCGGCCGAGACGGGCTTGCCTGCGCGCACCGCTTCGGCCTTGAAGGTGTAAGCGCCGTCCTTGGCTGCGCGGCCGTCCTGCGCCGTGCCGTCCCAGGTGAAGGCTTGCAGGCCCACAGGGCTCGGGCCGAGCTCGAGGCGGCGAACCACATCGCCCGCCGGACCGAGGATGCTCACCGTTACCTGGTCGGCCGCCTCGCTCAATTCGATCGCACCGGCGGACTTCTTGTCCGCGAGCGTCAGGGTGTGGCCGGGCGTGACGACCTGGCGCCCGATCATCGAAGTGCTCGCCATCGACTGGCTGGTGGCGAGCGCGGTCGCCAGGTTGGACATCGTTTCGTTCAGCTTGTCGATCCCGCTCACGGTGCTGATCTGCGACAGCTGGGTCGTGATCTGGGCGTTGTCCATCGGGCTCAGCGGATCCTGGTTCTTGAGCTGCGTGACGAGCAGCGTCAGGAAGCGGTCCTGAATGTCGGCGGCGCTGGTGGCGCCGAGCGGGCCGGTGGCGCTCTTGGTGGCGGCGATGACGTCCTGGATGGCGGTGGTCATGGCGGATACCTTACTGTCCGATGGAAAGGGTCTTGAGCGCGAGCTGCTTGGCGGTGTTCATAAGCTCGACGCTGGTCTGGAACGAGCGCGACGCGGAGATCATGTTCACCATCTCGTCGACCACGTTGACGTTGGGCAGCGTGAGATAGCCGCTCTCGTCCGCGGCCGGATGCTTGGGATCGAACACGCGCTTGAGCGGCGAGGCGTCCTCGACCACGGCGGAGACCTTCACGCCTTGCGCGGCCGGCGAATCGAGCGCGACGGTGGAGAACACCACTTGTTTGGCGCGATACGGCTCGCCGGTGGAGCTCACCGTGCTCTCGGCGTTGGCGAGATTGCTCGCAACCGCGTTCAACCGCTGCGATTGCGCCGTCATGGCAAGTCCTGCGATCGTGAATATCGGGTTCATCGTTGTCCTTCGCGTTCTATGACTGCATCGCGGCCAGCAGGCCCTTGATCTTGGAATTGATGAAGGTGAGCGAAGCTTCGTAGTGCAGCGCGTTGTCGGCAAACTGCGCGCGCTCGATGTTCACGTCCACGGTGTTGTTGTCGATGCTTGCCTGCGTGACCGTGCGGTAGGTGAGCGGCGCGTTGGCGGCCGTGCCTTGCGTGCCGCCAGGGCCCATATGCCGGGTGGATGTGCGCACCATCGCCGAGCCAGCCGCGGAGCCGGCGGCCGGCGGGCCACCCAGCGCCTGCGCCAGCGTGGTCTTGAAATCGACATCGCGCGCCTGGTAGCCGGGCGTGTCGGCATTGGCGATGTTCGACGCCAGCACCTGGCTGCGGTATGCCCGCGCGCCCAGTGCGGCCTGGTGCAGTGCGAAGAGTCGATCGATCGAGTTGCTCATGTTGGGTCGGAACGCTCTGGTTGTCGCGCTCTAGTTATCGCGATGGATGCCGTCAATGCAGCGGATGTGCCAGGATAGTAGGCATCTCCCGCGCGGCTGGGTGGCGCGATAAGCCGAACAAAGCGCGGTCATTTCGGCCGCGGCGGCAGCGGCGCGGCAAAGCGGCGGCAATCCTTGCCGTCATGCGCTCAAATGCGGCATGAACCACGCGCAAATTCGGACATCGCCGTCGCTTGCGCGCTCCTACAATGCCGCGCATGAACCCGATCCGCTTCGTCCGCCTATCCAAGAAACTGCCCGCCCCAGCGGGCAGCACGACGCTCCCCTCTCCCCACGGGAGAGGGGCTGGGGGTGAGGGAAGAGACGCCACGCGAGGTCCCTGGGCGCAAGCCGCGATGGGCGCATCGTGGCGTCTCTCCTCCATCGCCGCGACGCTCGCCACAGCGCTCGTCGTGGCGCCCGCCCTGGCGAACGAACACCAGGACCTCGGCCAGCTGCAGCGCGTGGTCGAGAACTACGTGCGCAAGGAAGCCGCGGGACTGCCCGGTGACTTGAGCATCCGGGTGGCGCCGCTGGATTCCCGCCTGAGCCTGCCTCACTGCCCGGCGCCGCAAGCGTTCATGCCGCCGGGCGGACGGCTGTGGGGTCGATCCGCGGTCGGCATCCGCTGTCTCGCCCCGGTTGCCTGGACCGTATATGCGAGCGTGACGGTCGAAGTGAGCGCCGAGTACGTGGTCACCGCGCGCCCGATGGGGCAAGGGGAAACGGTCAGCGCACAAGACCTCGCCACGATGCGCGGCGATCTCGCCCGGCTGCCGGCCGGAATCGTGGTCGATCCGCAGCACGCGGTGGGCAAGCAGCTCGCGATGAGCCTCGGCGCCGGCCAGCCGCTGCGGCGCGACATGCTGCGCCGGCCGAACGTGATCGCACAGGGGCAAGGGGTCAAGCTGATGAGCCAGGGCCCCGGGTTCCAGGTCAGCACCGAGGGCCGGGCGCTCGGCAATGCGGCCGACGGCCAGCTGGTTCAGGTGCGCGCGCCGTCCGGACAGACCATCTCCGGCGTCGCGCGCAGCGGTGGTATCGTCGAGGTCCGTTACTGAAAGGCGAAGGCGGCATGGCGACCGGCGCGCCGGCCGGTGGCAAGGTCTCAAGAACGCTCGGGTAACTCCGTAACAGCAGATGCGGTGATCGTGTCCGGCACGGGCTAAAGGTTTCCTCTTCCCATGCCGTTACGGTCGTATTAGTGGCTAGAAAGCGAGGAAAGCATCGTGAAGATCGATGGGAATTCACGCTCGATCCCGAGCGGCTCCGTAGCGGAGGGGCAGGCCCGCACCGGCAAGTCCGACGCGTCGCATGCGCAACCCGGCTCGAGCAGCGGCCCGCGCGTGGAGCTGAGCCCGCTCGGTTCGCAACTGGCAGGCATCGAAGCAAGCCTCGCCAGCGTTCCGGTGGTCGACAGTCAGCGGGTGGAAGAGATCAAGCAGGCGATCAGCGACGGGCACTTCAAGGTGAACCCGGACGTGATCGCGGACCGGCTGCTCGAGACGGTCCGGGAACTGATCCAGTCGCAAAAGAGCTGAGCGGACGCAATCGGCGATGAGCTCGACACCCACACAGTACGCCGCGGTTCTGGAGCAGGAACGGGACCGCGTGCGCGAGTTTCTGGAGCTGCTGCAGCAGGAACAGGCCGCCCTGGTGGCGGGGGACCATGACGAGCTGATGGCCTTCACGGAGCAGAAGGCCGCCCGCATCCTCGATCTGCGCCGCGTTTCGGATAGCCGCAGCCGCCTGCTCGCATCGCATGGCTTGCGCGCCGACAAGGACGGCATGAGCGCCTGGATCGAGCGCTCACGCGACGAGCCGATCCGCCGGCTATGGGGCGAGATCAAGTCGCTCGCCGCCCAGGTTCGCGCCGCCAACGAGATCAACGGCGCCCTGGTGGCCGCACGGCTCAAGCACAACCAGGCTGCCATCGCCGCCCTGCAATCGGCCGCCCGCAGCGGCTCGGGCGTCTACGGGCCCGACGGCGGGGCGCGCTTCACCGCCTCGACCACCCGCGCGCTCGCCAGCGCGTAGCCATCCGGCCGGCGTTGCGCCGGCTTCCCATCCCCGTCCAGTAGCCGGCCCGGTAAACTACCGGGCGGCGTGCGCACCAGTTCGCCTCGAACAACGAGCCGGCCTCGCGCCGGCGCGCACGGTGCGCCCTATTCAGAGCCCCGCACAACGTGACCGACCGTTCCGACGAGCACGCGCGCGTCGCAACCGAGCATGCGCACTGGCGGCGCAATGCACGCGCGCTGGCGGCGGGCAACGTGCTGATCAACATCGGCTGGAATGCCGCCTTCGCTTTCCTGCCGCTGATCGTCCAGGCGATGGGCGTCGAGCACAATCTCGCACTCTGGGTCGGCGCGATGATGTTCGGCTACTACGGCACGAGCTGCCTCTTCACCCCGGTCTGGGGCGTACTGGCCGATTACTACGGGCGCAAAAGCATGGTGTTGCGTGCCGGGTTCGGCATGGCGTTCGGGTTCGCGGTGCTGTCGACCGTAGCCAATCCGCTCGGTTTCCTGTGCGTGCTGGTTTTGGTCGGGCTCGCCAACGGATTCGTGCCTGCGGGTCAGGCGCTGGTCGCCACCAGCACGCCGGGGACCTACGTCGGCAGTGCGCTCGCGCTCACGCAGATCGGCGCAGCTACCGGCACGCTGCTCGGTCCGCTGGCCGGGGCGGCACTGATCGGGCTGCTGCCGAGCGCGCATGCGCTGTTCGCGTTCACCGCCGCCTTGATGTTCGGCGCAAGCCTCCTCGCCTTCGCCCGCGTGCGCGAAGAGCACGTGCGCCCGGCGCATCCGCTGCGCATCGATCTGCTTGCCGACATCGGGCAGCTGTTGCGGGTACCGGAGCTGAAGCTGCTCTATTACTTGCAGGTCCTGTTCTCCTTCACCGTGTTCGGCGCGATGCCGATCGTTTCTCTCTACACGATGCAGCTGCTCGACGAGCAGCCGGGTTTCGGCGGCCTGAGCGTGGAGAGCTGGGTCGCGGCGACCGCCATGGCGTTCACCTTCGCCGGCATCGCCGTGCTGCCGCTATGGGGACAGGTTCTGAACCGATTCTCGTCGCGGCGGGTGCTCGGCATCCTGCTCGCCGGCACCTGCGCGGCCAGCGTGCTGCTGCCTCTGGTGCGCAACCCCTTGGAGCTGACGGTCGCGCGCATGCTGTTCGCCCTGTTCGTGTCGGGCTTGCCGCCGACCTTGATCCGCATGATCAAGGATCGTGCGCCGCAAGGCATGGAAGCCCGCACGCTCTCCTACGGCACGGCCTTGCAGCAGATGGGCAGTGCAGCCGCACCGCTGATCGCCGGCCTGCTGGCGCCCTACCTCGGCCTGCGTGGCTTCTTCTGGCTGTGCAGCGGCCTCATCGCCCTGGGTTGGGTGTTGTGGAAAAGGCACGGCCGCGGCCCGGCTTCGGGCTCGCAAACATAGTCCGGATGTTTCACCAGGCCGGCCCGAATCCGAACCAAATGCTTTGCGTAACGAAGTGCTCGACCACATCCGGGCCAGGTTTCGACCCGCGCCCGCTACCTGGGCGCGAACTTCACGGCGCCGTACCGAGCGCGTTCGCAAGCTGCCACCAGGTGCGGGTGACACGCTCGAGAAAGCTTTGCGGCCGGAAGCGATGGGCGATGAAATACATCGGCAGGCGCCGCAGGCCGAAGTGCGCAAGCGCGATGCGGGCGCCGCTGTGCCATGCGGCGACATCGAACGCGCGCCTGGAAACCCGTTCCAGCGCGAGCCGCGCATATTCGAGGTAGCGCGTTGCTTGTGCTGCGCTTTCCGGCGTGAGCACGAAGCAGAGCAGCTCCATCAGATCGCGCTGCGGCAGGTCGTAGGCCGCCAGCTCCCAGTCGAAGGCGCATAGCCGCGGGCCGAGCGGCGTGGTGCGCAGCGCGATGTTGCGCGGATTGAAGTCGTGGTGGACGAGCGTGCGCGGCAGCTTGCTCGCAGCTTGCAGGCGCGGCCGCCCAGCGGCCGCGAGTTGAACATGCGCGCGAGCCGCCGCGTCGCCGAGCCATTGCCGCACCCAAGGCCCGGCGTGCGCGGCGAGCGCGGCCAGCCAACGCTCGGTTGCCGCAGGATCGGCGCCAGCGCCGCTGGAACGCACATGCAAGCCCGCGAGCTCTTGCGCGCGCCCGAGCCACTGGGCGTGGATGCGCGCGGCGCCGTCGAGCGCCGCTTGCACGCACGCCGGGCTCCAGAGCGCCGGCGTATCCACGCTATCGATGAGCGCGGCGTCGCGCACGCGCTCGAGCAGTAGCACCAACGTGCCACGCACCTCGATGGCACCGAAGTACACCGGCATACATCCCCGCAGCGGGCCGGAAGCGCCCGCATACAAGGCAAGCTCGCGTTGCGCCGTGCCCGCGAATTCGCTCGTGGCCCCATAGGCCGTGAACGCGGCGCCCAGCTCGGGATTGCAGCGCGCCGCCACTTCCGCGGTCAGCGCGCGCAACCGCTCCGCCCCTGGCTTGGGCTTGAGCATCAATTCGAGCGTCGATGCCCGGCCGCCGGCACGAATCACGCGCAGCGTGCGCGCATGCAGCACAGCCGCGCTTTCCGAGCGCCACGACGCGAGCTCTCCCAGCAGACTGTGCTCGGAACCGCAGTCGTGCGCGCTGGAATCGCGCAGCGCGAGGCCGGGCTCCGCGAAATGCGCCCGCAATGCCGCTTGCAGTGCCGAGTCCCATTCCTCCGCGGTGGGGCCGCTCGCGCGAAGCTGTGCAGCAGACGGCCGCGACAGAACGCCCTCGCGCACCCAGCTTTCCGCATAGCGCTCCAGGAGCTGCGAACCGAGGCGGGGACATTGCACGCCGAGGCGCTGCAGCCACGCGTCCGAGCTCTCCGCGCGCAAGGCGGGTACATGAGGCCGCGCGTAGAGCTGCGGCAGATAGCGCCCGCCCTCCCCCGCCGGTCGCTCCAGCAGGAAAGGCCGCAGCGGCTGCAACGGGTGAGCGGGCTCGCGTGTCTCCCGGCGCACGCGCTCGATCCAGGCCGCGAACGGCTCCAGCGCCACGCGGTGTCCATGCAGATCGAGCCACAGCACGGCTTCGTTCCAGTGCGCGGGCCGTGAATTGCGCAAATGCACGACGCGCTGCCCGCATTGCGGCTCGCGCGCAATACGGGCGATCGCGCGGACGACGAAGTCCACCGGGCAGACATCGAGCAGCCAATCGAGATCGGGCGCATGGCCGAGCGCCACGCAGCCGCCGATCAGGCGTGCGATCAGGTCCTGGTCGTTGCCCGCGCCGCCGGCGCTGTGGCCACCGATGAGCGCCGCGCGGTAGGTGACGGTCTCGAGCCCGCGCTCGTGCGCGCTCGCAACTAGGCGCTCGGCCGCCCACTTGCTCTGCGCGTAACCCAGATGAATGCCTTCGAGGTCCGGGATACTGTCGTCTTCGTGCACCGTGCCACTGCCACGCGTGGAGTAGCACGCGGCTACGCTGGAGACGAAATGCACGCGCTTGCGCGCGCCCGTGCAGGCGAAGCGCAGCATCGCTTCGGTTGCGCCGACGTTGATCGCGCTCAACGCTTCGTAGGGTGCGGCCCAATTGAGATCCGCGGCACTGTGCAGCACGGCCGTGGCCGTGTGCGCGAGCTGCGCATAGCGCGCTGAGGACAATCCGAACGCAGGCCGGCCGATATCCGCGGCAAAGATGCGCACTCGCGGGTGCGGAAGCGCCGGGCCGAGCGCATAGCGCGCGAGTGTCGCGCGCACGCGCGCCTGGGCTTCCGCGTCGGAGGCGGCGCGCACCGGACAAAGCAGCGTGTGCACGTCCGCGGCCAGCAGCTCCGCGATCAGGTGCGCGCCGAGGAAACCGTTGGCCCCGGTGAGGAGCACCGTCGCGCCCGACGCCGCCGGCACGCGCATGGGGTCGATGTCGGCGGGAAGCTCGGCGTCGGCGCGAATCCGCGTCAGACGCGCCAGGTGTGCCTCGCGTTCGTCTTGCTCCTCCTGCGGCACCGCGCGCTCGAGCACGCGCTGCGCGAGGCTGCGAATGCTGGGCGAATCGAGCAGCCAATCCTCGCCGACCTCGATGCCGACGGCGTCGCCGATCGCGGTGCCGAGCTCGAGCGCGCTCAACGAATCGAGTCCATAGCGGGCGAGCGGCGCTTGCGGATTGATGCCGGCGGGATTCATCCGCAGGCACCGGGCCGCGACGGCGATCAAGGTCGGTTCGAGACTTTCCACAACTCCCATCAGGCGCTCCTTGTTCGATCATTCCGTAGACGACCGTGCAATACGGATACGACGCTTATCCTCGACTCGATCAGGCAAGCCCGCTCGCCGGTGTGTCGAAGCGGGCGATCAGACGCAGGCGCGATTCGATGAAATCCTGCCGGCAACGAAAGCGCATGAGCTTGCCGCTGCTGGTGCGGGCGAGTGATCCGGGGCGCACGAAACCCAATGCGTCGATGGCGATCTCGTGGCACCGGTACACGTGGCTGCGAATCCGCTCGGCCAGCGACGCCGGCTCGTCCGCGTGTGCGCCGTGGCGTAGCTCCGCGAGCACGACCACGCCTTCGCCGTCGGCCTTTTGCAGCGCAAACGCGGCGACCGCGTCGAGCCGCGGCGCCAGCAGCGCGTGCACCGTGTGCTCGATGTCCTGCGGATGGAGCTTGCGCCCGCGCAGGATGATGAGATCCTTGCGCCGCCCCGTCACATACAAGTCGCCGTCCAGCAGCAAGCCCAGATCGCCGGTGCAAAGCCAGCGCGCCGTGATGCCGTCGATCTCGGCCAGGCGAAAAGTGTCGGCATCGCGCTCGCGCTTCCAGTAACCGGGCGCCACCGCCGGGCCGCTCACCCAGATCTCGCCGCTGGCACCCTCGGGCAGCGCGCGCGCAGTGGACGGGTCGACGATCGCGATGCGGGTGCCGGGCTGCGGCCTGCCGCAGGCCACCAGCGCAGCTCCGTCGGGCGCCGCGACGAAGTGCCCGGATTCGAGGCCGTGGCGCTGGGCGCGGCGAACCCGCGGACGCGGCGCGGCTGGATCGGATGCGCTGACCAGCAACGTCGCTTCCGCCAGGCCGTACACCGGGCGCAGCGCTCGGGCGCGAAACCCGCAGCGCTCGAAACGTGCGGCGAAACGCTCCAGCGTATCCGCCTGCACTGGCTCGGCACCGCAATAGGCCACCTTCCAGCACTGCAGATCGAGCCCGGCCAGATCGTCGTCGGTTACGCGCCGAACGCAGGCGTCGAAAGCGAAGTTGGGTCCGCCGCTCACGCTCGCGCCATGGCGCGAGATCGCGCGCAGCCAGCGCACCGGCCGCTGCAGGAACGCAGCGTGCGGCATGAGCCAGGTCGAATAGCCACCGTAGAGCGGCTGCAGCAGGCCCTCGATGAGGCCCATGTCGTGGTAGCTCGGCAGCCACGAGACGCCCCGACTGTCGGCGTCATTGCCCTCGGCGGCGTGAATGGCGGCGAGGTTCTCCATGACGTTGGCGTGCGTGACTTGCACCCCGCGCGGGCTGCTGGTGGAGCCGGAGGTGTATTGGAGGAAGGCGAGCGCTCCCGCGGCGATTCGATGGATGCCGTTGCGCTGGCTTGCGCCAAGACCCTCACCCCCAACCCCTGACCAGGAACTTGCCCGCTCGGGCACACGAAGCCCCCCTCTCCCCCCGGGAGAGGGGGTGGGGGTGAGGGAAAAGCGTTGGGCCGCGCCACCAAGCGTCGAAGCGCACGCCATCGCCTCGTCGCGCGCTTCCTGGATCGACCCGCGATCGGTGGCGATGATCGCCATGCCGGCCAGGTCGCGCGCCGAAGCGGCCCATTGGCCGATCGCGTGGGTCGTGAGCAACTGGCGCGCGCCACAATCGGCCGCGATCGCGGCCAGACGTTCGTTATCGCGGCGCGGGTGCGGCGGACCAACGGGCACGGCGACCACCCCGGCCTCGAGGCAGGCAAAGAAAGCGACAATGAACTCGAGCCCGGGCGGATACGCGAGCAGCACGTTACTGCCCGCCTCGATGCGCCCAAGCAATGCGCGCGCGAGCGCCTTTGCGCTGCCAGCGAGCTCGTCGAAACTCAGCGCCTCCGCTTCGTTCTCGCCGTCGGGGAGGAAAGTGTAGAGCCGCTTGCAGCCGAACCGGTTTGCCTGCGCGTGCAGCAGGGCCACGAGGTCCTCGGGTCCGTTCGCCGCGCACGAAGCTGCACGACTCGTGCGCTCCGTCGTAGCGTGCGCGTCGAGCACGCGATCGGCGCGCGGGGGATGTGTGCTCATTCCCAACCCGTCCCGACGAGCTCGGCGTGCCAGCGCACGTAATGCGCGCGCATGGCGTCGCGATGGGCTTCGACATCCTCGACCCGCCACCGGCTGGTATCGATCGGCGCGCCGACGAAGACGTCGACCCTGCCTGAGCGCGCGGCCAGGCCCTTGCCCGGATCGATGTCGCGCGGAATGCGGATGAAGAGCGGCACGATCGGCGCGCGCAGGTCGGCGGCGAGATGGAAGGCGCCCTTGTTGAAATGTCCGATGCGCCCGGTGGTGACGCGTTCGCCCTCGGGACTGAGGTATACCGATTCGCCGCTCGCGCGCAGGGTCGCTGCCGCGCGCCGGAAGATGCGCCTGCGCTCGTGCGGACGCTCCTGCGGCACCGTCCAGAAGATGCCGGTGAGATAGCCGATGAGGCCCAGCGGCAGCAGCTTTCGCAGGAAGCCCGAGAGGAAGAAGCGCGCATTGGGCAATCCCAGCGCCACCAGCACGAACACGTCGATGGTGGAGGTATGGTTGGAGACGTACACCACCTGTCCGGCGGGATACGACGCCTCGCGGTGCACGACGAAGCGCACACCGAAGATCGCGAGCACGATGCGCCCAAGCGTTGCCGCCAGGCACTCGCTATAGAAGCGGCGCAGCTGAAAACCGGTGACCAGCGCGACCAGCAGCATGACGAGCGCTCCGACGGTCATGACCATGAGGCTCGCGCCCACCTGCGCGCAGTAGCGCACGCGCGCGCCGAGATCGCGCTCGTTCGCCGTAACCGCCGCGGTGCTCATGGTGCGCCCCGCGTGCCGACGACGACGGTCTGCATCGCCAGGTTCAGACGCTTCTCGAACAGGAGCAGCGGTGCCAGCAGCGCCTCGCCTGCGAAGTAGGGACCAACCGCCCGGCCGAGATCGAGGCCGCGCCCGCGCAGCAGCTTGAAGGCGACGCCGGCGAAGAGATAGAAGTACGCCGGGAATGCGCCCCACGGCAGCCATTCGATCACTTCGAGCCCGGCGCGCTCGACCATGGCGAGCAGCGTGTCGCGACTGTAGAGCACGGTGTGCTGCGGCGCCTGCAGGCCAGGCCAGCGGTTGCCGAACAAGCGGAAGCTCATGCTATCCAGGCGCGGCACTTCGATCACCATGCGCCCGTGCGGTGCCAGCCAAGCGCGCGCCTGCGCGAGCGTGGCTTGCGGCTCGTAATCGTGTTCCAGAAAGTGCCACAGCGTGATCAGGTCGAAGCGGCGATCGAAACGCTGCTCGTGCGGCCGGCCGCAATGGAACTCGATCGCGCTCATCCAGGGAAGATCCGACAAGTCCTTGAAGTCGACGCCGGTCGCATGCGCCCCGGTCGTTGCTCCTAGCTTGGCGAGAAAAGTGCCGGCGCCGCAGCCCAGGTCGAGCACGCGGCTGGATGCGTTCAACGCCAGGTAGCGCTCAACCAGGGCGAGCTTGCGCCGGTCGTGCCGGTCCATCGCCCAGCGGTACAGCGGAGTGAACGGACCGAAATCGCTTTTCTTGCGGTGCGCGATGTACTCGTCGTCGTACCAGTCGGCGATCCGCTCGGCCGAGATGCGCGGATTCTGATAGACCAGCGCGCAATCATCGCAGCGCACGAAGCGGAAGCGTCCGGGCTTGCCGGTGAGATCGTCCTGCGCATCGATGAAGTGCGTCGCTCGCGTCGAGCCACAGGCGTAACAGACGACAGGCTCGGTCGCGGCCGCGCCAGCGTAGGCGCCGGCCGCGACGCCGGTCGCCGGCGCGGGCCGCGACGAGGCTTGCGCGCGCTCGAATGCGAGCGTGCCGGTGCGCGCGGTGCCCGGCAGATTGGATTGCGAGCTCATGCCTCGACTCCCAGGTGAATCACGAAAAGCGCCGCGGCGGCGCACACGAACGGCAGGTAGCGGGCCGGGCTTGCTGGCGAGCTTGCGGTAAATGCCTCACGGCTCGCTCCCTCACCCCCAACCCCTCTCCCGGAGGGAGAGGGGAGCAGATGCGTGCACCGCGCGATCGCCATGAGCGCCAGGCATAGCGCCCCGCTCCCGATGGCGGCGATGCCCGGGCGCAGCAGCATCGGCGCGACGGCGATTGCGAGCGTATGCGCAGCGAACGCGATCGGCTCGGCGGGCGTGCGCGCCAAGCCCGAGTCCAGCAGCTCGAACGCGCACATCGCGGCGTACACGATGAGCGCCGCGGCCATCGTTGCGGTCCCGAGCGGGGACGCAGCCAGCAGCAGGACGAATGCCGGGTACTTGAGCAGCAGGACATTCGCGTGCACGCGGCCGCGCGCGCGATGCCCGCGATACCACAACGCGAGCGCCCCGAACAGCGCCGCGGCCCCGAGCCCGTGCGGCCAGCCGCGAAGCGCCGCCAGGGCAATCATGTTCGCCGCCGCCAGAACGACGGCGGCATGCACGAACGGACCGGACGCCACGCCGGCGGCAAGCAAGCGCTGCGGATGCGTGCTGCGATCGCTGTTGCGGTCGACGAGGTCGTCCCACAGGCGGCACTGCGCGACCAGGCTCAGCGCGAGCACAACCAGAGCCAGTCCGCGTGCGCTCGCAAGCGCGCTGCCGCAAGCTGCCCAGGCGATCAGGACCGCCAGGGGCGCGAAGCGCGCGAGCGGCAGGCGCTGCGCGCGCCACGCGCCGATCGATTCAAGTGAGGACGTGAACATCGCCTTGATCCGCGTCGACCCGCACCGTGGCGCCGTCGGCAATGCGCCCGGTCGCGCCGGCGATGCCGACGATCGTCGGGATGCCGAATTCGCGTGCGAGGATCGCACCGTGAGAAAGCATCCCGCCGCGCTCGAGCACCAGCGCGCCGATGTGCACGAAAGCGGGCGCCCAACCGGGATCGGTCTGGCGCGTGACCAGAATGTCGCCCGAGGTCAACTCGCGGGTCTGGGACACGTCGGTCAACACGCGGGCGCGCCCGGTCGCCACGCCGCCGCAGACGCTGGTACCACGAAGGCGCGAGGTCGTGTCGAGCGCCATCGGCTGCGCGCCGGCGAAGCTCGGATACTTGCCTTCTTCCGCGACGAACGTATCCGGCGGCGACAGTGCATCGAAACGCGCATGGGCAGCGCGACGCAGCGCCACCAGGCGAGCCGTCTCGCCGGGAAACATGGCACTGCCGCTCATCAGCTCGTCAAGCTCGGGTGCGGTCAGGAAGAATACGTCGTCACGCGCCGCCAGTGTTCCGGCGCGGGCATGACGTGTTCCGATCTCGAGCGCGATGCGGCGCAGGCGGTTGTAGAGCAGCGCCTGCTTCAGCCGCGCCCGCTCCCGTAGCGCAATGGCGGCATGAGTCGCGGCGATGAGCGGCGGCACGACGGTTGCGCGATTCGGCCAGGGCAGCCAGCGCAGGTAACGTTGGCGCGATGCCTGCGCGAGCACGCGCCGGGTCGCGGCCGCGCGTTCGGTCCGTTGCCGCGCAAGCCGCGTCTGCGGCGACGCCTCGCTTTCGCGCGCATAGCTGCGCACGATCTCCAGCAACGCCTCGGGGCGCTCCTGGAAGCTCGCGGTCGTCAGCATCAGCTCTCCGGAGCAGCGGAAGCCCCAATGCTCCAGGTAGTCGTGGAACTGCTGCTGGAATTCTGCGCAGCGCGGATCGTTCTCGATGCGCTCGGCGATGCGCTGCGCGGGCTTGGCCGCGAACAACGCCGCCAGGTGCGCGTCGCTTCGCACCGCGTGCGCCAGCGCCCACAACGCGTTCACCGGCTCGGCGCTCTTGAGCCCCGTGAGGCCCTTCAGCAGGTCGTTGTGCAGGCTCGTTGGGTCGCCGCCCTGCGGATCGGCGTGCGCGACCGCCGCCTTGAGCGCGCCGTAGCACACCATGGCGGCCGCATCGCACAGGGCGGCATCGGTCCAGCGCTCTAGACGGATCTGCATGAAGCCACGCAGCAGATCGCGCAACGCCATCGCATCCAGGGACCCCAGGCTTTGCGGCGCCGAGCGAGCCGCGAACGCGTCAACGCGCTTTTCGAAGCGCTCGATGCGCCGGCCGATGCGTACATACTGCCACGCCGTTTTTGCGCCGATCCGGGCGAGCTCGAAGGCGTCGCGCAGGCCGCGCACGAACCCGGCCCTGGGTCCCGGCCCGCTCGGTTGCGGCGCGAATGCGCCGGTGAAATCGTCGAACCACGCGACCAGACGCTCGCCGAGCGGCACTTGGCGCAGGACCGAATGAATCGCCGTGAGGTTGTAGTACAAGCGGCCGGCGTGCACGCCTACGATCGCGCGCAGGTCCGCGGCCATGCCGTCCAGGCGCCAGCGGGCGATGCCGAACGCCCGCCCCAAGTTGCTGAAGTACGCGCTGTAGCCGGGCGCGACCACCGAGTAGAGCAAGGGCGAGATCGGCGCCGGGAAGTTCTCGTTGACGTTGGCGTTCGACCATACGATGCGTTGCGGTTGCGGTTGCGGCGCCGCGACCGTGATCGGCCGCGATTGGACCAGCCACAGGCGTCCCGCATGATCGAGCGCCCATTCGATGTCCTGCGGCGCATCGAACAGCCGTTCGGCCGCAGCCGCGGCCGCAGCGAGCGCTTCGATCTGCTCGCGCGGCGGCTGCTCGGCCTGCGGCAGCTCGTCGTCGCGGCTGAATTCGAAACTCGCGCGATCGATGCGCAGCCGCGCCGGCACGATCGCTCCGGCGACCAGGCGCTCCGCGAGCCCCGTGCAGTATTCGCACAGCATCTCGTGCGCCGAATCGCGGCCGGGACTGCGCGTGAACAGCACCCCCGCGTAACGCGCGTCGACCTGGCGTTGCACGATCACCGCGATGCCGGCAAGCAGCTGGCCGTGCGTGCGCGCGTAGGCCGCCACACGCGCCGACCAGCGCGAAGCCCACACGCGCTTGAGCGCCACCTCGAGCCCCGTCGCCGGGTCGACGTCGAGCACCGAATCCAGCAGCCCGGCATAGGACGCCTCGCCCGTATCCTCGCCCACCGCGGAGCTGCGCACGGCGAGCGGGCCGGAAGAGCCCAGCGCGGCTCGCACCCGAGCCAGCAGCTCGCGCGTCTCGGCGGGCAAGGGGGTCTGCGAAAACAGAAGACGCACCGACTGCTCCAGCTCCTGCGCACCATCGAAGCTTTCGCCGGCCTGCTTCTGCAGCAGCTCGATCTCGCGCTCGAGCCCGGTGGCGCGCAGGAAGTCGTGCAGCGCGTGCACGCTGATCACCAGGCCTGAGGGAACCGGCAACCCGGCCCGCATGAGCCGGCCCAGGTTGACCGCCTTCGCCCCGCACAGGGTCACTTCGGCCGCGCGTTCCAGCGACAGCCAGCGATCTTGGGACAGCGAGCGATCTTCCGGCGGCGAGCGATCTTCCGGCGGCGAGCGATCCTGCGGCGCCCCGCGCGCATCGGCGCAGGCATGTCGGAAAGCATCCCGGAGCGCGGCCGCGGTCATGCCAGCCGCGCCTTCACGCCGATTGCGAACAAGGCCGCGCTGAATGCCAGGTGCACCACCGGTCCGAACAGGGCGACCAGCACGGCCGTCTGCCACGGCAGCGGCGCGACCAGGGTCAATCCCAACAGCATGGCGGCGGTCGAGTCGATGCGATCGAGCGCAAGACAGAGCCAGCGCGCGCCGCCCGTCGTCGGCACGGCGCCTGGCGCGATGCCCCGCCTGCGCTTGTAGAACGAGTTCGGCAGCTCGCCCGCCATGAAGCAGAATCCCGCCCACACGCCGAGCGCGAACAACGCCGGCGCATCCCAGGACCACAAGCCGCAGGCAAGCCATGACGGCAGTGCATCGCGCATGGCTCCGAGCAATGCGAACGCCGCGCCGGCCGCGAGCGGCAGCATGACGAGTCCCCGCACGGTCTTGTGATCGCCGAGCAGGCGCCGGCCTCGCCACGTGAGGCCGGCGTCGAGCGGCACGCGCAGCGCAGCCGACCAGCGACACCGCATCCACCAGGCGTGCGCGATACCGGCCGTGCTCATCGCAATCACGATCACGCCCGCGCATGCAACCGGATCTGGCGCCGGTGCGTTCATGGGGCAAGCCTCATAGCGTGAAGCCGGTGCTGTCCCGGCTCTGGAACAGGAACACCGATCCCCGCATGCGCTTGACCGCCCTGAGCCAGGTCCACCAATGGACCTCGTTCGGCGCGGCGCAGGCGATTCGCCCGAGCCGGTACCCCGGTACGGCGGGGAAGCGGTGGTGCAGCTCGTGGGCGTTGAAGTTGATCAGCACGCCGTGCGCGAACCAGCACGGAAACGCGAGTGAGCGGGTATGGCGCAGCTGCGCACCGGGATCGAGCGGCGCCACCCGGCGCCCGCCGCTCAAGCGCTGCGGCAGGTGCGTGTGCTGGCTCAGCAGCAGCGGGTCCTGCAGCGCGAAGCTCAGCACGCCTGCCAGGGCGAACAGGCGCAAGAACTGCTCCAGCCCGAGCAGCCAGCACAGGAGCGCATACGCCGCAGTCAGCGCCGCGATGTTCGCCTGCATGGCCCGGCGCTGATCGGGCGCCGTGAAGAGGGCGCGCAGGCGCCGCAGGTGCCAGTAGTTGCCCCAGCGATAGATGAGCGAGAACAGCGGCAACCACAGCCGCCAGGCGAGATCCACCGCTGCGATCTCGGCCCTGCCGCGTGCACGCGGCGCCAGCGCCGCGGTCGTCGGGTCCCGGTCCTGCCAGCCGGTCCAGAGGTGATGCAGGCCGTGCACGCGCCGCCAGCAAGCGAACGGAACCAGCGCCATGAACCCGGCCAGATGACCGGCGGCGACGTTCAGGCCGCGCGAGCGAAAAAGACTTTTGTGCCCCGCTTCGTGCAGCAGGACGAACCACTGCAGCAGGGCGAGCGCAAGCAGGGCCTGACCGGCAAACCATGCGACAGGCGAGGGGCGGCTCGAGAGCCAGAGCGAGAGCAGCGTCGCGGTGGCTGCGCCGAGCAAGTAGGCGCCACCGACGCGGTCGCTGGGCGCGAGCGCTGCCTCGTCGCCACGTAGCGCGGCGCTTGCGAGCGCAGCCTGACTTGCGCGAGTTGCAGCCGTCATGTACGCGTCCTCGAAGAGAAAGACCCGCGATGCCGCTGGCATCGCGACGTAGCGCTCTGTGCTCTGTGCTCTGTGCTCTGTGCTCTGTGCTCTGTGCTCTGTGCTCTGTGCTCTGTGCAGTGCCGTCTCGGTCGAACCCGAAACCGGCATGGCCTGGCGCGCAGTATCGTCCGCCGAAGCATCGCTATGCAATACTTTTTTTTATGGTATCGTTTTCCGCTACCCATCCGCTCGGATCTTCGTCTTCGTCGGAGCGCGTTGCCGGAGCCACTATCCGAACATGACCGGTGTCGCCGAGATCACCGCTGCGCTCAAGCGCTGCCTCAAGTCGCGCGGGATGACCTATGCGCGCCTGGCCGCGGCGCTCGGGCTGAGCGAGGCGAGCGTGAAGCGGCTCTTCTCCGGCGGCGGCTTCACGCTCAGGCGGGTCGAGCAGATCTGCCGAGTCCTCGATATCGATCTGTTCGAGCTGGCGCGCCTCGCGCGCAGCGACGCGGCCGCCGTGACCGAGCTCACGGCTTCGCAGGAGCAGGCGCTCGCCGCGGATCACAAGCTGCTGCTCGTGTTCCATCTCGCGCTGGGCGGCTGGCGCGTCGACCAGATCGTCGCGCAATACAGCGTCTCGCGTGCCGAATGCCTGAAGCTGCTGCTCGCGCTGGACGCTCTGCGGCTCATCGACCTCAAGCCCGGCAACGAGGTGCGCCTGCGCACCGCACGCCACGTCAATTGGCGCCGCGACGGGCCGATTCGGCGCGCCTATCAGGAGAAAGTGCTGGACGAATTCTTCGCGACCGCCTTCGGCGGCCCCGGCGAGACGCTGCGCTTCGAGGCGAAAGAGCTCTCGGCCGCCTCGCGCGAGGTCGTGCGCCGCAAGCTCGAGCGCCTGGTGCGCGAGTTCAACGAGTTGGCGGAGGTCGATGCCGCGCTCGAGCCTTCCGAGCGCGACAGCGTGGGTCTTGTGATCGGTTTGCGTCCGTATGTGCTTTCGCTCTTTACGCGCATGCGGCGCGGGAAGCGCATTCGTTGACGCTCCGGAACGCCGAATCACTCGCTTTGTCCGTTTGGATTAGTTCATCGCTCGCGGTCTGCGGCAGCACCAGGACCTCGCGCTGAGAGCCAAAGCGCTCCTTTCGCTCGAAAGATGGGCATTCGACCTAATGCCTCCGGCGTATGGAGCGCGCCGGGCGCCAGGCCTATCGTTCCTCCACCCCGGTCGGCGGTGCCGATGCGATTCGCGCACGGCCCTCGATGCCGGCCGGCACCGTGACGAGGAGACTCGAGATGAAGCGCTTTTCCGCTCTGGCCGCAGCATTGCTCGCAATCGGATCGAGCCACGCGGCATTGCAACCGGGCGAGATCGCCTTCACGGCGTTCAACGCCGATGAAGACGGCTTCGCTGTCGTCGCCCTGCGCGATATCGCACCCTTCAGCGCCATCTATTTCACCGACAACGAGTGGAGCGGCGGCGCTCCGGGCGGCGGCGGTTTCAACACCGGCGAAGGTACGTATGCATGGGTCACGGGCGCGAGCGTAATTGCGGCCGGCGGGGTGGTGCGCTTCAGCGACATCGATGGCGCGGCGCGCGCTGCCTCGATCGGGGCGTTCGGCCAGGTGCTGAGCGGCCTGGCCGGATTCGCCGCAACCGGCGATACCCTTTTCGCCTACAGCGGCGATTCGGCAGCGCAACCCACCGCGTTGCTGGCCGCGATCTCGACCGACAACTTCAGCGGCAGCTCGCTTGCCGACAGCGGCCTCAGTCTCGGCGTCAATGCGCTGAGCGTGCAATCGGGCGCCGATTTCGCCGAATACAGCGGGGTTCGCAGCGGGCTTGCCGGCTTCGGCGCGTATGCGGCTCGCATCGCCGATTCGAACCAGTGGGTCTCGCATGCCAGCGGCGATTTCGCCGCGGCTGCGCCGAATCTGACGCCGTTTGCCGTGACTGCGGTGCCCGAGCCGCAAACCTATGCGCTGCTGGCCACGGGACTCGGGCTGATTGGCCTGCGGCTGCACCGGCGCCGGCAACGCCATGCGCTGTTGCCGCTGGCCTACTGAACGGCGCCAGGAGAGAGAGCCGCGCTCAGCCGTGGCCGACGAACGCCGCGCTCAGTCGCGGCCGACGAACGCCGCGCTTAGCCGCGGCCGACGAACGGCATCTTGGTCGCCATGATGGTCAGGAACTGGATGTTGGTGTCCAGCGGCAGGGCTGCCATGTACACCACGGCCTCGGCCACCCGCTTCACGTCCATCATGGCCTCTACCGCGACCGTGCCGTTCGCCTGCTTCACCCCCCGCGCCATGCGCGCGGCGAGCTCGGTCATGGCGTTGCCAACGTCGATCTGGCTGCAGGCGATATCGTATTTGCGCCCGTCCAGCGACAGCGTCTTGGTGAGCCCCGTGACGGCGTGCTTGGTGGCGGTGTAGGGCGCGGAATCCGGGCGCGGCGCGTGGGCCGAGATCGAGCCGTTGTTGATGATGCGCCCGCCGCGAGGGTTTTGGTCCTTCATGATCCGGAATGCCGCCTGCGCACACAGGAAGGAGCCGGTGAGATTGCAATCGACCACGGTCTGCCACTTCTCGTAGCTCAGATCCTCGAACGCAACGCCGGGTGCATTGGCGCCGGCATTGTTGAACAGCACGTCCACACGTCCGAAGCGCTCGACGGTCTTCTGGAAAAGGTTGGCGACTTGCTCGGGCCGCGCTACGTCGGTCGGCACCGCGAGTGTGCGCTCGGCGGCGCCGCCCAGAGCCAGGGTTTCAGCGAGTGCATCCTGGCGCCGGCCAGCCAGCGCAACGCAGTAGCCAGCCTCGAGCAATGCCAGCGCGCTTGCGCGCCCGATGCCCGATCCGGCGCCCGTGACCACCGCAACTTTCTTCGTTTCCATAGCTCCCCTCCGTGGTTGGGAGCATGGTAATCGGGAACGGGGATGGAGGGAAGAAGCGGCTCACCCTTCACCTTTCACGCTTCACTCGTAATTACACTTTGTCCCGTAGTCGGGAACGAAGCCGCGTCACGGCCTGCCCGTGCAGCTGACACACGCGCGATTCGGACACGCCCAGCACCTCGCCGATTTCGCGCAGGTTGAGCTCTTCCTGATAATAGAGCGCCATCACCTTCTGTTCGCGCTCGGGAAGGTCCTCGATCGCCTTGATGAGCGCGGCTCGCATGCGCTCGTCGAGCAGGCGCTCCAGCGGCTCCTCGGTCCAGTCGGCGAAATGCCGATCGAGTACGTCTTCGTCCTCGCCCGAGCGGAAGTCCTCGTAGTACACCAGCTGATGGCCGCGGGCGTCCTGCAGCATCTGCTGGTACTCGGGCAGCGGGACGCCGAGCGATTCCGCCAGCTCGGTTTCGTTCGGCGGCCGGCCGTTGGCCTGCTCCAGCCTGGCGATCGCGGTCTCGATCTTGCGCAGGTTCTTGCGCAGTCCTCGCGGCAGCCAGTCCGACTGGCGCAGGCTGTCGAGCATCGCGCCGCGGATGCGCTGCACCGCATAGGTCTCGAATTGCGCGCCCTGCGATTCCTGATAGCGCTTGGCGGCGTCGATCAGGCCCAGCATGCCCGACTGGATCATGTCGTCGACATGAACCGAGGGCGGAAGCGTGGCCATCATGTGATGCGCGATGCGCTTCACCAGCGGCGCGTACTTCACGACGCATTCGTCCGGGTCCATGAATCCATTGATGACATACTGCTTTGCGGATCGTGCGGCTTGGGCTTTCATCGAAGTCCTCGAATCGATTGCATCAGGTTCTTTCGGGTCATGGGGTCGGCTGCAGGCTCGCCGCCAGCAGCGCGGGCGCTTTGCGCCGCGCGCTGCGTGCCGCCGGGCGTACGCCTTTAGTCACAAACTCGGCCAGGCGGCGAAACGCGCGCGTGGCAGGTGCGTCGGGTTCGGTGTCCAGAACGCTCACGCCGTGCGCGGCCGCGCGTGCCAAGGCCTCGTCGGTGGGCACGAAACCGCACAGCTGCAGCTGGATATCGAGATAGCCTTGCGCGACCGCAGCCATGTTGCGGTAGATCAGGCGCGCTTCGTCCTCCGAGGCGACGCGGTTGACCAGCACGTGGAAGCGCGTCTGCATGCCCTGCACGCTCATGCGCTTGATGAGCGCATAGGCGTCGGTGATGGAGGCGGCCGCGCGAGAGAGCACGATCAGCACCTCGTGCGATTCGTGCTCGCCGGTCCATAGCAGCGAGCGGCCGCAGGCGCTATTCACCAGCACGCAATCGGGCAGCCGCGTACGACCGGGCAGCCGGGCCGGAATCGGGGTGGGCTCGAGCCCGCGCCCGCGCTGGGCGAGATCGAGCGGCCAGACGGCGAGGCCTTGCGTCGTCGTGACCTCGAGCGGCTGCGCCAGCGCGGCCGCCCATGCGCTTTGCGCATCGAGCCCGAGGTAGTCGAGCGCGCGCGCTTCGCTCGGATGGCGCACGGCCTCGACCAGCAGCGTGTCGCGTCCGGCTTGTGCCAAGGCGACAGCGAGATTGACCGCTACCGATGTGCGGCCCACGCCGTCGCGCCCGGCGACGATCTGGATCACGCGCGGGCGCCCGGGTGCGAACATGCGCCGCAGCCCGTGCGCCTGGTCGATTGAGCGATCAAGCAACATAGCCTCCCATGCGGGCAGCGAAGCCGCTCGCGGCATCGCGCTGCGGCTCCTGCCGCGCGGGGGCGAGCATCAGTGGATATTCCTCGTGCTCCAGCCCGAACACCGAGCCGCCGGCAGCGGCGCGCAGTGCGCGATGGATGAGGTACTGGCGGTTGGGGGTGTGCAGGTCTTCGGGTACGCGCTGGCCGTTGGCGACGAAATGCAATGCCAGGCGATTGCGCATGATCACGTCCAGAGATGCCCCGATCGCCTGCGCTTCGTCGATCTTGGTGAGGATGCAGCCGTCCAGGCTCGCTGGCTCGTAGCAGCGCACCACGTCTTCCAGCGTGTCACCGTTGCAGGTCGCGTTCAGCAGCAGCAGGCGCTTGACGTTGCCGCCGGAGCGCGTGAGCGCATGCACCTGCTCGGTTACGAGCTTGTCGCGCTGGCTCATGCCGACGGTATCGATCAGCACCATGTGCTTGCCGCGCAGCTCGGACAGCGTGCTCTTCAGCTCTTGCGCGTCGCGCACGATGCTGGTGGTCACACCGAGGATGCGCCCGTAGATGCGAAGCTGCTCGTGCGCGCCGATCCGGTAGGTGTCGGTCGTGAGCAGCGCCACGCGATCGGCGCCGTGGCGCACCACCCCGCGCGCGGCGAGCTTGGCCGTCGTGGTGGTCTTGCCCACACCGGTGGGGCCGACGATCGCATAGACGCCGCCGCGCTCGACGATGTCGTTGTCGGCTCCCGCCGTGACCAGGTTGCGATTCACTTCGGCCACCAGCCACTTCATGCCCTCGACCTCGTCCGAGCCGTCGGGCATCGGGTCGGTCAACCGGCGCGCCAGCTCCCCGCTGAAGCCGGCGGTGAGCAGCGCCTGCAGCGCCGCTACCTTGGCCGGATCGCGCCGCGAGAGCTCCGTCCAGGCGAGCCCCGACAGACGCTGTTCCAGCACGGCGCGCATGTTGCGCAGCTCCGCCACCATGTTGTGCACCAGCGCCTCGCTCAGCGCTTCCCTCGGCGGCGCAGGCGGGGCGGCCGCGATCATGGGTTGGGCCGGCTCCGCGCTGGTCGAAACCGCGGCGGGTGCTGCCTGACTCGGCGCGGCGGTGGTTTCGCGCCGGCGCGGCTCGGCCGTGGCGGCCGCAGGACTCGGACGCGCGGCGGCCGTTTCGCGCAGCGGCGCTGCCACGAGCGCCATCTCGGCACGGCTCGCCCCGACCAGCTCGCTGATCGAGGTTGCCGGCAGCGCGATCACCTCGAAACCGCCGGCGACCTTGGCGTTCGATACGATGAGCGCGTCCGGCCCGAGCGCATCGCGCACCAGCTTGAGCACCTCACGGGAATTCGCAGCGAAGAATTTGCGTGGTTTCATCATCGAGCTCCAAGCACGGCACTGACACGGATGCCCTTGCTATCGGGCACCTCGGAATGGGACAGCACGCGCAGCGTGGGCACGCTGCGACGCAGGAATCGGGACAGCAACAGGCGCAGCGCCGCCGGCACCAGCAGCACCGCCGACAGGCCGACGGCTTCCTGCTCCTCGGCGGCGCTCTTCGCCTGCTCGGCCAAGGTTTCGGCCAGGGCCGGCTCGATCGCGGCGGCATCGCCAGAGCCGACCGCCTGCATGAGCAGGCGCTCCAATGCCGGATCGAGCGCGATCACGCACATCTCCTGCGATCCGGGGAAGAGGTTTTGCACGATCGAGCGGCCGAGCGCGCCGCGCACCGCCGCGGTCAGCTCCGAGGGGTCCTGCGTGCGGCTGCAATGCTCGGCCAGCGCCTCGATGATCGAGCGCATGTCGCGCACGGGCACCGCTTCGTCGAGCAGGTTCTGCAGCACCTTCTGCAGCACCCCCAGCGGCACGGCCTTGGGTACGGTGTCTTCGACCAGCTTGGGCGAGTCCTTCGCCAGTCGCTCCACCAGGCCCTGGACTTCCTGGCGGCCGAGCAGCTCCGAGCCATGCTTCTGCATCAGATGATGCAGGTGGGTGGCGATCACGGTCGCGGCATCGACCACGGTATAGCCGTAGCCCTGCGCCGTTTCGCGCTGATTGGCTTCGATCCACACCGCCGGCAACGCGAACGCCGGGTCCTGAGTGCGTAAACCCTGCAGCTCGGCGCTGACCCGGCCCGGGTTGATCGCGAGGAACATCGTGGGATGGGCGTCGCTGCGCCCCAGCTCCACGCCCTTGAGCAGTATGCGGTAGGCATTGGGCCG
The DNA here is from genome assembly GCA_009377585.1 of Betaproteobacteria bacterium. Classification (NCBI taxonomy): domain Bacteria; kingdom Pseudomonadati; phylum Pseudomonadota; class Betaproteobacteria; species Betaproteobacteria bacterium. The sequence goes on along the minus strand of WHTS01000006.1, from coordinate 77,699 downwards.
CAGCTCGAGGTTGTCGCGGATGTGGACTGCGGGCGAGAGGAATCCGGCCTCCTGCGCGAACTTCTTGCGGATCGCCTTGATGCGCTTGAGCAGCTCCCCGTCCTGCGCGCGATCGACCATGGGAATCAGCCGGTAGCCGACCTCGAGCGCGAGCACGTCGACCGGCACGACGTCGTCCCAGCTCACGTCCGCCGCATCGGTCGAAGCGGCCGGCGTGTCGGATGCGACGGCAGCGGCCGCCGCTTCGGGTTCCGCGGGCTTGCGATTCTTCAGCATCCACGCCATGCCCGAGAGGGTCCCGGCCAGCACCAGGAAGGCGATGTTCGGCATCCCCGGGATGAGTCCCATGATGGCGAGAATGCCGGCGGTGAGCATGAGAGGCTGCGGGCTTCCCAGCATCTGCCCCACGAGCTGCTGGCCGATATTCTGATCGGTGCCGACGCGAGAGACGACGAGGCCCGCGGCGGTCGATATCACCAGCGCCGGGATCTGCGCGACCAGGCCGTCGCCGATCGTGAGCAACGTGTAGGTGCGTGCCGCGGTGGCGAGATCGAGATCGTGCTGCGCCACGCCGACGATCAGGCCGCCGATCACGTTGATGAGCAGGATCAGGATGCCGGCGACGGCGTCGCCGCGCACGAACTTGGAAGCGCCGTCCATCGACCCGAAGAACTCGGCTTCTTGCGAGATCGCCGCGCGCCGGTTACGCGCCTCGTCCTCGCCGATCAGTCCGGCGTTCAGATCGGCATCGATCGCCATCTGCTTGCCGGGCATCGCATCCAGGGTGAAGCGCGCGCTCACCTCGGCGATGCGGCCCGCGCCCTTGGTGATGACGACGAAGTTGATCACCACCATGATGATGAACACGGTAAGGCCGACGGTGTAGTTGCCGCCGACCAGGAAGTGGCCGAAGGCTTCGATCACCTTGCCGGCCGCGTCCGGTCCGGTGTGACCTTCCAGCAGCACGACCCGGGTCGAGGCGATGTTGAGCGACAGGCGCAGCAGTGTGGTGAGCAGCAGGACGGTGGGAAACACTGCGAACTCGAGCGGCTTGCGGGTGTTGACGCTCACCAGCAGCACCAGGATCGAGATCGCGATATTGAACGTGAACAGCACGTCGAGCAGGAACGGCGGCAGCGGCAGCACCATCATGGCGAGCACCATGACGATGAGCACCGGCCCGCCCAGGCCGAGCAGGTTCTTGCGGTCGAACACGGCGGGCATTGCGGCGGCGGCGGCCTGGCTCATGCGCGCACCTTCGCGGCAGGCGTGTCAGCGATCGGCTTCATCGTGTCTCTCGTGCGGTGGTCGCATGTTCCGGATCGAGCTCGACCGGAACGGCGATGCCTTCGGGCGCGACCGGCGCGGCGCCGCCGTGACTCGCTTGACGGCGCAGCTGGAACACCCAGGCGAGCACTTCCGCCACCGCGGCATACAGTGCAGCCGGAACCTCGTCGCCGATCTCGCTATGACGATAGAGTGCGCGCGCGAGCGGGGGCGCCTGCAGCACCGGCACGCGATGCTCTTCCGCCAGCTCGCGAATGCGTCCGGCGATGAGATGCATGCCCTTGGCGACCACGCGCGGCGCGCGCATGGCTTTGTCGTCGTAGCGCAGCGCGACGGCATAACGCGTCGGGTTCACCACCACCACGTCGGCGGTCGGCACCGCCGCCATCATGCGCTTGCGCGCCATCTCGCGCTGCTGGCTGCGGATAGCTGCCTTCACATGCGGATCGCCTTCCTGCTCCTTGGCTTCGCGGCGCAGGTCTTCGCGGCTCATCTTGAGCTTGGAGCGGTGGTGCCAGATCTGGAACGGGACATCGAGCGCGGCGATCACCGCGAGCGAGCCCACGACCGCGAGAAAGCACGATCCCACGATCCGTCCCCCATGCGCGAGCGCGGCCGGAAGCGGTTCGCTGGCGAGCCCCATGGTCGCATCGGTTTGCCCGAGCACGACCCAGACGGCCACGCCGAAGATCAGGATGACTTTTGCGATGGCCTTGGTGAGCTCGGCGAGGCCCGTGGCGGAAAAAATGTTGCCCAGTCCCTTCACCGGGTTCAGGCGAGCGAAATCGGGCGCGAGCGACTTGGAGGAAACAAGCCAGCCCGATAGCAGCATGGGCGCGACCAGCGCGACAACGAAAAGCACACCCAGTAGCGGTGCGATGGTGATGGCGGCCTCGATCGCCAAGGCCTGGAAGCGCTCGATCATTGCCGCAGGTTCGCCGATGTCGCCGGGCGCGATCGCAAGTCCCGAGCGCAGCAGACCGGAAAACGAGCCGCGCATCGCACCGGCGGACAGCCACAGCCCCATGCCGGCCGCGGCAAGCAGCATCAGCGTGTTGAGCTCGCGCGAGCGCGGCACCTGCCCTTCTTCCCGCGCCTGCTCGAGGCGGCGTTGTGAAGGGGCTTCTGTTCGTTCGAGATCGGATTCTTCGGCCATCCCGGCGCTCCTGGACGAACGCGATTATGGGATGGGGGGTCGAGCCCCAAAGGAGCGAGAAAGCGGGGGTTAAGCAGTCAAATGCCGCAACCAGGGTCGGCGGCGACCGACGAGGACTCGTCGGCGACGAAAGGCAGGAGCGCTAGAGCGGGCAGCGTACGGTAATAGTGCCATTCGCGTGCGGCGGCGAGCGCGATCTTGCGCACCCGTTCCCATGCCTGCGGCTGCGAGGTGCGCAGAAAGCGCTGCAGCTGGGCAAGATCGTCCTGGATCGGCGCGCACGGCCAGCCGGCGTGGCAATGGCGTGCGAGAACGCAGGCCAGACGGACGTTTACGACCCGCGGGTTGGGCGCGGCGGTGTCGTCGTTCAGTTCCGCGACCAGGCCGGGCACCTCGAGCCGCGCGAGGAGCTGCGCGCGCAGTTGGTCGGCTAGCGACGATTCGACATCGACCGGCAGTGCGCAAAGCACGAGCAGCAGGTGCGCGCTATCGTGCAGCAGCGCCGCCACCATGATTTCCTCCGGATCGATGTCATGGCGCTGCAGCGCCCAGTCGCGCGCGAACAGCGCGGCCAGCCGCGAGCGGCTCATGAGTGCCCGCACCTGCTCGAGCGCCGCACCGCTCAGGCGCTCCTCCAAAATGGGAAGCTGCTCGAACTCGCGGAAGAAGCGCGCCTGGCCGAGCATCATGATCGCGTGCGCGATGGTGGTGATATCGGCGGTCTGGCTGCGGGTGCGATGGCTGTAGAGAAAGCGCAGGACACGCAGGGTCATGAGCGGGTCGCGCAGGATCGCGGCGGCCAGCGCATTGCCCGAAACGCGCTCCTGTTCCGCGCGCAGGCTCGCGATCTCGTCCGCGGTCGCCCGCAATACCGGCACGCCGGCCGCCGCCTGCTGCAGCAGCATATCGACCCCTGGGTCGCAGTCAGCGGCTGGCGGCATGGTCGGCTCGGCGTTCACATGGTCCAGATGTAGAGCGTGTGGCGGGGCTTGGATCCGACCGCGATCACCCGATCGGCCGGCACGCCGGGCACGGCGAAGGCAAGGCTCACGAAGCGGCTGCCCGGGCGCATCTCGCGGCGCGCTTTCGCCCACAGCTGCGGCATCGGCGCCGGCGACAGGAATGCGTACACCACGTCGTAGCGCGACAGGTCCACCGCCATGAGGTCGCGCCGCTCGACCCGACAGCCCGAGCGCGCGCCGCGCAGGCGGCTCACCAGATAGGGCAGCAGCGCAAGCTCCACGCCGTGGCAATCGCACTCGGGGCGCAGTCGCTTGAGCGCCGTGATCACGCTGCCCAGCCCGCAACCGAGATCGACGATCTTGAGGCTGCGCGCAGGATCGACCAGCTCGCAGAGCGCAGAGCGCACTTTGCGCGCGGTGAGGAACAGGGGCACTTGCGTTCGAAAGGTCGCACCGAACGCGGCCAGCAGCAGCACGAACGCCCCCGCCCACCACGCGGGCGAGAGTGCGAGCGCGTGCGTCCAGACCGCCGCCGGTGCGAACACGACGTGCAGCCCGATCCACCACGATGCGGCGCCGGCGAACAATGCGATGCGCATGGCGATCGCGCCCTGGACCACGGCCCACTGGGCCAGCGTCATGTCCATGCCGGCGAGCAGCGGCAACAGCGCGCAAGCGGCGGCGCCCGCCTGCGTGAGGCCCGCCTGCAGCGGCGCGCGCATGCGCTCAGGGCTTGGCTGGCTTGTCATCGAGGGCCTCGGCCGTGAGCTCGGAGGACTTGCCGATGCTGACATGACGCCCGGTTGCTTCGGCCTCCGCACGCTTGTTCATGACGATGATGCTGATGCGGCGGTTGACCGGGTTGTGCGGGTCCTCCGGATCGTACAGCACCGAGGAAGACAACCCCACCACGCGCGCGATCTTGCTCTCTTCGATGCCGCCGGCAAGCAGCTCGCGGCGCGATGCGTTGGCCCGGTCCGCCGACAGTTCCCAGTTCGAGTAGCCGCGCTGCCCGCCCGAATACGGGTGCGCATCGGTATGGCCCGATATGCTGATGCGGTTCGGCACCTCGTTCAGGACTTTGGCGATCTCGTGCAGGATCTCGCGCGTGTACGGCTGCAGCGTGGCGCTGCCGATCGCGAACATCGGCCGATTCTGCTCGTCGACGATCTGCACCCGCAGGCCGTCGATGGTGATATCGATCAGCAGCTGGTTCTTGAACGGCTTCAACGCGGGCAGGGTCTCGATCGAGGCCTGCAGGCGGCCCTTCAGCTCGCTGAGCTTGCGTTTCTCGATGCGCGCGAGCTCCTGCTGGGCGGCCTTCAGGTTGAAGCTGCGCCGGGGGGCGTCCATCTCGCCCTGCTTGATCTGGCCTTCGAGGCGCGTCAAGTCCTTGCCGCCGTTCTTGATCACGTGCGAGGCATCGCCGGCGCCGGAGCCGCCGGAGAAGGCCACCTGCAGCGGTGTTTGAAAGTAATCTGCGATCCCCTGCAGATCGCCCTTGGCGGTCGAGCCCAGCAGCCACATGAGCAGAAAGAACGCCATCATGGCGGTCACGAAGTCCGCGTAGGCGATCTTCCAGGCGCCACCATGGTGACCGGCCGCCTTCTTCTTGACGCGGCGGATGACTATGGGGCGCTGGCTATCGTCGAGGGCCATTGGTTATTCCTCCCACCCTTACCGCGCCTTCGACTGCTTCACATGCGCTTCCAGCTCGAGGAAGCTCGGACGCTCGGTGGAAAAGAGCACCTTGCGGCCGAACTCCACCGCAAGCGCCGGGGCGTAGCCGTTCAAGCTCGCGAGCAGCGTGACCTTGATGGTCTGCAGCATCTTGGTCGCTTCGTTGAGCTTCTGCTCGAGCACGCTCGCGAGCGGCCCGATGAAGCCATAGGCAAGCAGAATCCCGAGGAACGTTCCAACCAGCGCCGCGGCGATCAGCCTCCCCAGCTCGGCCGGGGGAATGCCGACCGATTCCATGGTATGCACCACGCCCATGACGGCTGCCACGATACCGAACGCGGGCAGTCCGTCGCCGAGCTTCTGCACGCAATGCACCGGCACTTCGCCCTCGTGATGGTGCGTTTCGATCTCGTTGTCCATCAGGTTTTCGATCTCGAACGCGTTCAGGTTGCCCGCCACCATGAGCCGCAGGTAATCGGTCATGAACTCGATGATGTGGTGATCGGCGACGATCCCCGGGTACTTGCCGAAGAGCGGGCTTTCCTCGGGCTTTTCGATGTCGCCCTCGATCGCCATCAGGCCTTCCTTGCGCACCTTGGCGAGAACGTCGTAGAGCAGCGCCATGAGCTCCATGTACATCGTCTTGGTGTACGCCGAGCTTTTCAATACGGACGGCAGCGCCTTGAGGGTGGCCTTGACCGCCTTGCTGGTGTTGCCGACGCAGAACGCGCCGAGCGCCGCTCCCCCGATCATGATCAGCTCCACCGGCTGGAACAGCGAAGCAATATGCCCGCCGGCCATGGCGAAGCCGCCGAACACCGACACGATCACAATCAAGTAGCCGACGATTACCAGCATCCGAGCATCCAGCGTGAAGCGCCGCGCGCCGCAGGGGCACCGGCCGGGTTGGAACGCGTATCCGGGAGAATTTACGGCCGAGCAAGCGTGAAGCTTTACGGGGTTCTGCGGTGTGACGTGGGGGGAGCCGCTGGCGCAGTGAAGAGTGAAAGTGAAGCGCGATGACGGAAAGCTGCAGGATTGGCCACCAAAACGGCAACGGGCGAAGCCCCTGGAGCCCCGCCCGTCGCATTGCTGCGGCTGAAAGGGGCACCCGCCCCTTTCACCCTTCACTATTCACTATTCACTATTCACTCGGTCCAGCGCAGAGGACGACGCTCATCCCCTTCACCCTTCACTTTTCATTCATTCACGCTTCACTCCAACCGTCACCGCTTCACTTTTCACTCATTCACGCCGCTGCCTGCTGCAGCAGGGCCATGCGCGCCTGATCGGCGGCCTTCTTGGTCTTGCCGGCCCGCGAAGGCACGCGGCAAAGCCCGCAGACGAAGTTGTTGTACAGATCGAGCGAATGCACCACGAACTGCCCGCCGCAGCGGGTGCAGGGGGCCGTTTGCAGCAGCTTCGCGTCGAAGAAGCGAACCAGGCTCCAGGCGCGCGTGAGCGAGAGCACCGGCTCGAGCTGGTGCGCCTGGCAATGTTCGAGGTAGAGCTTGAAGGCCTTCAGCGTCGCTTCGACGCCGCGGACGTCGGCATGGGCGTGAAGATACTTGAAGGTGTCGATGAACAACGACGCATGGATATTGGGCTGCCAGCTGATGAACCAGTCGGTCGAGAACGGCAGCATGCCCTTGGGCGGGGAGACGCCGCGCACTTCCTTGTAGAGCTTGAGCAACCGCTCGCGCGAGAGCGTGGTTTCGGCTTCCAGCAGCTGCAGCCGTGCGCCATGCTGAATGAGGTCGATCGCCAGCTGGGTCTGGCGCGCTTCGTTGACGAGACTCTTGCCGGCCATGATCGGGTTCCCCTTAGGCTGCAATCGGCTCGGCCTTCTGGCCGGCCATCAGTACGGCGGCGTGCGAAGACGCCATGATCTTGTCCTTGACGTAGCCGGAGAGCATGTCGCCCAGCACCCGGTTGTCGAAGCGGAACCGGCACAGCAGCATGTTGCCTGCGGCGATCTTGAGCATCTGCGCAGGCGTGAGCGCTTCGATCAGCTCGGCGGCGTCCTTGGCGATGCCGAGGCGGAACAACGCCGCGGCCTTGTCGTCCTTGATCATCCGTTGCGCCAGCAGCAGGTAGGTGAGGTTTGTTTCCCGGATCTCGTTCAGCAGTTGCGAATTATCCATTTGGGTCTCCGTCGTTCCTGGTTTGCGCTGCACCGAATTGCAACGGTTCGCAGTGTGCCGGTGGAAACAGGGCAGCTTAATCGGTCGTATTCCGAAAATTGAGGGGTGCCAAGCCTTACTGGCTGTAGGAATTTTTCCTACATGCCCGTCAGGCGACGAAATCTGGACGCAAGCCCTTAAGCGCAGGGAGAAACCACGCGCTCCAGCGGTTCTCCGAGGAGGGCCGCAGCGATCGCCGCTACCGCACCCTGTCGGGAAAGCGCGACACCCGTGTCAGCAAGGCGAAATCTCGTCGCTCAGGCCGCGGGCAGGAGCCGCCCGGCCGCACGCACGAAATCGAGCAGGGCATGGGGCGGCAAGGGCTTGCTGAAGTAGAAGCCCTGCAGCCGGTCGCAGCCTTCGGCGCGCAGAAACTGAACCTGCTCCTCGGTCTCCACGCCTTCGGCGATCGACTCCAGGTCCAGATTCTTCGCGAGCGAGATGACGGTACGCACGATCGCGGCGTTGTGACCGTCGCGGGTGCAGTCGCGCATGAAGGACTTGTCGATCTTCAACGTGTCGATCGGAAAGCGTCTCAGGTAGGCGAGCGAGGAATATCCGGTGCCGAAGTCGTCCACCGAGATGCACACGCCCATCGCCTTCAGGGCAAGCAACGTGGCGATGGTCGCATCGGCATCCTGCATCAGCACCGTCTCGGTGATCTCGAGGTCCAGGCACCAGGGCGGAAGGCCGGTCTGGGCCAGCGCTTCGGCCACGATCTGCACCAGGTCGCACTGGCGAAACTGCACCGCCGAGACGTTCACGGAGACCTTCAACCCGCTCAAGCCCGTGTCGTGCCAGCGCCGCGTCTGCGCGCAGGCCTCGAACAGCACCCAGTGGCCGATCTCGCCGATCAGCCCGGTCTCGTCGGCCAGCGGAATGAACTTGTCGGGCGCGATCATGCCGCGCAGCGGATGGTCCCAGCGCACCAGCGCTTCCACCGCGGTGATGCCGCCCGACGCCAGATCGATGCTCGGCTGGTAGTGCAGGACGAGCTCGCGGCGCTTCACCGCATGGCGCAGCGCGGTCTCCAGCTCCAGGCGCTCGGCCGAAGCGTTGTTCGGATCGTGCACGTAGAACTGGAAATTGTTGCGGCCGTTGCGCTTGGCCAGGAACATGGCGTTCTCGGCATTGACGAGCAGGCTCGCGATGTCCTCGCCATCGCGCGGAAAGCGGCATACGCCGATCGAAAGCGTGAGAAAGAACTCGCGCCCGTCAAGCTTGAACGGCTGCGTGAAAACCTCGATGACGTGCTCGACCAGAGCCTGCGCCTCGGCCTCGCTGCCGGCCGAGCAGTCGAGCAGCGCGAAATCGTCGCGGCCCATCCGCGTCACGATGCCTCGCTGCGACACCGCACTTTGCAGCCGCCCGGCGACGTGTCGCACCAGCAGGTCGCCCACGTCGTAGCCGAACGTGTTGTTGATGCGCATGAAGCGGTCGACGTCCAGGAACAGCAGCGTCGCGCCGCTGCCTGCGGCGCACTCGGCAATGAGCCGCCCCGCCTGCTCGGAGAAGAATTGCCGGTTCGGCAGCCCCGTGAGCTGGTCGTAGTGGGTAACCCGGTGCAGCCGGTTCTCGGCCCTGACCCGTGCGCGCGCCTGCGCGACGGTCTTCATTTCGCGCTGGATGACGGGCAACAGGCGGCGCAAATTGCCTTTCTCGACGAAATCGTGCACGCCCTTGGCCATGGCCGTCAGCGCCGCGGTCTCGTTGATGGTGCCGGAATAGATGATGAAGGGGATGTCCTTGCCGCAGCGGCGCACCAGCTCGAACGCCTCGTCGGAGCTGAAACGCGGCATGGCGTGATCCGAGATCACGAGATCCCAGTCTTCCTCGCTCAACGCGGCGCGCAGCGCTTCCGGCGTATCGACGCGCTTGCAGCAGACTTCGCCTGCCGCCTGCTTCAGCTCGAGCGTGAGCAGCAGCGCCTCGTCCTCGGAGTCCTCAACGAGCAATACGCGCATGCCGTTCATGGTTCTTGCCTGGACGGGCTCAGCTTGCATGAAACGCTATCCCGAGCCGATCACGCACTGGCGGCGACATGGATCGGCGCCGTGCTGCGCGGACGGTAGACGCAGATGCGGTTGCGTCCGGCCTGCTTGGCGGCGTACACAGCCTGGTCGGATGCCTTGATCATCGCATCCGGGGTCGACATCCCCGCATCCATCGCCGCCACGCCGATGCTGATCGTGAGCGTGAGCGTCGCGGAGCCGAGCGGGATGCGCATCGCGCCCACGGCCTGGCGCAGGCGCTCGGCGCACTGGCCGGCGGCCGAGGCATCGCTATCGGGACACACCACCAGGAATTCTTCGCCGCCGATGCGGCAGATCACATCCTGCGTGCGGGCGCTGTGCTTGAGCGTGTCGGCCACGCGTTGCAGCACCAGGTCGCCGACATCGTGGCCGTGGGTATCGTTGATGCGCTTGAAATGATCGACGTCGATCAGCATGCAGGCGAGCGGACGGGCACCGCGTTCGGCGGCCGCCCATTCCTGCTGGATGCGATCCATCGCGTAGCGCCGGTTCGGTATGCCGGTGAGCGGATCGAGCAGCGCCGCATCCTGCAGGCGGCGGTTGGTCATGGCGAGCTCGGCGGCGAAGCGGCGGATTTCCTCGCGGTCGGACTCGACCTCGGATTGCAAGCTGACCACCCGTTCCCCGGCGCGCAGGCGCGCCAGCAGCATCTTCGGATTGATCGGCTTCAGCACGTAGTCGTCGACACCGGCCTCGAACGCTTCCACCAGGCGCGCGTCGTCTTCGACGCCGGTCAGCAGGACCAGGTAGACGCCGCGTCCCATCTTGGCCTTGCGCAGCGCGCGGCAGAACGCCAACCCGTCCATCTCCGGCATGAGCCAATCGGCGACGATCAACTGTGGACGGCACTCCATGGCCGTGTGCAACGCCTCGCGCCCATTGGCGGCGGTGAACACGGTGTAACCGGCGTGGGTCAGCAACTTCTCCAGCAGCATCAGCACCGACTTGTCGTCATCCACCACCAGCAGGCGCAGTTTCCGCCGGCCTCGCGTCTCGGTCTCGACGGGCGCGCCGGGCGCGCTGGCCGGATCAGGCTGCGGCGCCAGATCGGCGAGCGAGCGCACCGGCGGCGACGGCACTTCCAGCAGCTTGCTCCAATCCGCCCAATGGCAGATCGCCTCGTCGGCGATGGCGGCGACCTTGTCGGCGTCGAGTGCGATGCGCGTTCCGAGCAGGTACAGATTCGGCAGCAGCGTCGCGCGCGCGGCCTCGGGGGCGAGGCACAGATCGGCGAGGTAGGTTGCGAGATGGAGCGCGTGCGCGAGCACGAAACCGCGCGAGCCTTCGGCGAACTTTCCGCTCGCAGGATCCTCGTGGTAGAGCACCGGATCGACCAGCACCCTGGGCAATCCCCAGTCGCTCAGCAGCGACGCGGTCAGCTCGTTGTGATCGGTGGCGAAGGCCTGCTTCTCGCTGAAGGCGAGGTCGACCATCCCGCGCGAGCCGTGCGCATCCAGCAATTCGCCGTACTCCTCGGGATAAACCGTCGCCAGCGCAAGACAGCCGATGCGGCTCAGCAGCCCGAGCAGAAAACATTCCTCCGGCACGCCCACCCGCACCCGCGTGATGATGCCTTGCATGGCCAGCGCCGTCACCAGCGAACGCGACCAGAACGCGTCGTAGTCGAATCCGTTGCACTTGCCGCTGCGGTGGTCCGAGACGAGCGAAAAGCCGAGCGAAAGCTGGCGCACGGTCGAAAGGCCGAGCACCACGATGGCTTCGGGAATCGCGGCCACCGGCCGGCGGCCACCGAACTGCACGGTGTTGGCCGCTCTTACGATGCGGCCCGAAAGCGCCGGATCGGTCTTGATGGTGCGCGCCATCTGCGCATTGGTGGTGGCTTCGTCCTGGGCAAGGCGCATGACGGTGAGCGCAACGCCCTTGGGCGAGGGCAACAGGCCGCTCGCCTTGAGTTCCTCGAATCGCGACCTCTCGCTTATGCTCATTGAATCCTGCCTGACAGCGCGGCGCTTCAGGACGAAAGCCGGCGCACCCCGGAGAATCGGCTCGCAGCCGCCGAACTTGAGCCGCCCCTCGCGCCCAGGCCCCTCTGGGGCGCGGCGGTACTCGTCGCGCCCAGGCGCTCTTGGGCGCGGCGGCACTCCTCGGGTGCAAGCGCGCTTGCGCGCGGCATACGCCCGGTTCGGTCAGCCGCAGATAACGGCCATGCGCGCAGGAACCTTGAGGCCAGGCGAGCCTGAGCGAGCAATCCGCGCGCGTCCAGCGAGCTCACGCCGCGATGCAGCAGCGATACCCACAATTTTTGTGGATAACCCTGTGTACAAGCTTGGGATACGCGGCAGGCGCAGTCGTATCGCGCGCCGGAGCTGGGCGCTGCTCATTTCGTAGGCGGTGCGCGCGCAAGCTCACGAGTCGAGCCGGCCTGCCGCCGCTTCCTTACGCGAATGCTTGCCGCTCGACAAACCACGAGCAGCTGACAGCGTGCCCGCTGCAGTACGTGCGCGCTCGATGGTTCGAGCCACAGTCGTCTATGTCCCGAATCAGAACTTCGCCGCGAACGCCAAGAACATTGTTGCAACGACTTCCGACTCGGAACACTAGCGGCGGGCGGATGCGCGCAAGCTCAGATATCCGCCGGCGGCGAGAAAGCCCGCGTTGGAATAGAACACCGCCGCGAAGCCAACCGTGGAACCGACCGCACCGAACAGCAACGGCACGGCGACGTGCATGATCTGGTTGACTGTGATGCGCATGCCGGTCGCCTCCCCCGCCCGTCCCTTGGGCGTGGTGTTGAAGACGAGGGTCATCGATAGCGGTTGGCCGCAGCCGCAGCCGATGCCGAGCAGGAACGACACGCCGGCGAGCGCCCACGCGCTATGGAAGAACGGAAACAGCGCGAAGGCGCCGCAGGCGACGAACATCGCCCAGGTCAGCAGCTGCGCTTCGCCGGCCCGGCGCGTCGCGACCGGAAGCACCAGGCGCACCAGGATGATGGAGATGCCGAACGCGCTCATGACCACGCCGATTGCGGTTGCCGACAGACCCTGCGCGCGGCCGTAGATCGGCATGAAGAATTGATAGACGTCCCAGCCCGCCGACACGATGCCGCTCGCGATCAGCGTATCGCGCAGCGGCTTGATCTTGAGCAGATCGAGGAAGCCGGCGCGCGCTGCTTCGGCTTTCGCGCTCACCGGCGGTATCCAGCGCTTTCCGGCGAGCGCGATCGCGATCGCCGGCAGCAGCGGCAGCGCAATGGCACCGAAGGTATTGGCATAACCGATCTGGTCGATGAGAAAACCGGTCAGAAGCGGCCCGCTGAAGTTCGCCAGGGCGAATCCAATGCTGAGGAGACTGAAGTTGCGTGCGCGCTCGGACGGTTGCGCGATCGCACCGGCAAGCGTCTGGGTCGCGAGCTGCAAGGCCATGAACGCGATGCCGATGATTGTCGCGGTCACGTACAGCGTCCCCAGCGTCGGCCACAGGAAGGGCAGCAGCAGCGCGATCGCGACACCGGAGGTGCCGATCACCAGCGGCATCTTGAACCCCAGCCGGTCGGCGATGCGCCCGGCCGGTATGGCGAGAAACGCCGGAAACGCGGCGTACAGCGCCATGACCGTTCCGACCACGAACGGCGAGGCGCCTTGCTCGACTGCGAACAGCGGCACTGCCAGCCGGCTGCCCGCGAAACCCACATGCACCAGGAATGCGAGCGCGACCAGGAGATAAATCGTCATGCGCTCGATCAAAGCATGGACAGAAGCGCGCACGCCGCGGCCGGAGCACGCTCCTTGGCGCCGCTGATGAAATAGACGAACACGTCGCGCGCTCCCGCTCGCGCGCCGCCGGCAGGCGTATCGATGCGAGGCAGGTCGTCAGGCTCCGAGCCGCTTTCCCAGGTCTTCGCCCGCTGCGCCCACGCTTCGAGCGCCGCTTCGGAATAGCCCGTGGGTTCGGACGCCGCCGAGCGCATCAGCCGCGCATAGACGAAATCCGCCGTCACATCGGCGAACGCGGGGAACTCGTCGGTGTCGCTGAATACGACCTCCGCCTGGTGACGCCGCGCGAGGGCGACGAATTCGGTGGTCGCGAAGCTCCTGTGGCGCACATCGAGCACGTGGCGCAAGCGCCGGGCGCCGAGCTGCGGCGGCAGCAAAGCGAGGAAGCGCTCGAAATCCTCCGGCTCGAAGCGCTTGAAGGCCGAGAACTGCCACAGGATGGGACCGAGTTTCGGGCCCAGCTCGGCCAGCCCGCTCGTAAAGAAACGTTCGACGGAGTCGCCGGCCTCGGCCAGAAGCGCGCGGTTGGTGGCGTAGCGCGGCGCTTTTACCGAGAAGACGAAGTCATCGGGCGTCTCGTCGCGCCACTTGGCAAAGCTCGCAGCGCTCTGGGTGCGATAGAACGTGCCGTTGATCTCGATGCTGGTGAGCTTGCGGCTCGCGTACTCGAGCTCGCGTTTGTGCGTAAGTCCCTCGGGATAGAAATTGCTGCGCCAAGGTGCGTACGTCCAGCCGCCCACGCCGACCCGGATCATGCCGAGCTGCGTTCTCGCCCGGTCCTGCGCGCTTGCGGACTGGCGCGCGATCTAGCGGGCCGCGCTCTGTTCGCAGCGCTGCACGAAAGCCGGCCCGGGGCCGGCCGCCTCGGCGCATTTGAGCAACGGCACCAGGCTGCGGCCGTTGTGTTTCGCCGCCAGCTCGGCCGCCGTGTAGCCGCTGTTGATCAGGCGCGCGCGCGCATCGGCGCCGGCCCGCAGCAACAACACCGCCGAGCTCGTGTGTCCTTGTATGGCGGCCATCATGAGCGGCGTATTGACGTGCACCTGGCCGGGATTGAAGCCGGTGTTCACGCGCGCGCCGTGCTTGATGAGATATTGGATCAGCTGGTCCCGCCCCTGGAAGGCGGCGTATGCGAGCGCGGTGTAGGCGTACGGATGACTGTTGACCGCGGCACCCGCCTCGACCAGCATGTGCGCAACCTGTTCCTGCCGGCCGCCCAATTCGCCGCCCTCGGTCGGAAAATAAGTCGCGAGCATCAAGGCGGTTTCATAGGCCGGTGTCATGGCATTGAGGTCCGCTCCGGCCGCGATCAGATAGCGCACCACTTCCACCGAACCGGCGCGTGCCGCGATGGTGACGAGCGGCGTGCCTTCCATGTACACCGGCGCCGGAATGTTCGAATTGACATCGACCCAGCGTGCCTCGACCGCGGCCCGTACGTAATCTGCGCGATCCGCCACGATCGCATTGTGCAGCCCGTCGGCATCGAGCCGGGTGCCCGGTCCGGGCAGGTTGGCGCAGCCGCTGGCCGCAAGCAGCACGAAAAGAACAAGCCCCGCTCGTTTCAGTTCAGTCAGCCATGTGGTCATACCGGTTCTCCCGAGGTGTTTTGCTGCACGCGCATTGCGTACCGACTGTACGCCGGCGGTGCGTATTTCGGTCGAGGAAGATAAGCCCCGGAATAGTACCAAATGCGCGAATCGCGGTCGTGGGCTACTCTCTTCCAACGTGGTCGGAGCCTGAGCGAGGGCCGTGTCTCCAACGGGCTACGAGACTGAAGAAGGTTTGGCTCGATCATCCCGAGCAGGGTGATCGCCCTGAACGAAACGAGCGTGGCCCCGATTCAGCTCGCCGGCTCGAACCCGCGGGCGCGGAAGACTTCGCACGCGGGCGGCGAGGCGAGAAATTCGATCAGGCGCGAAGCCGCCGCCCCGGCTTGCGACCGGGCGAAGACGCCCGCCGCCGTGGTATTGATCTTCTGCACTTCGTCCGGAAGCGGCCCCACCACGTCGATCCCGGGCACGGCCAGCAACTCGGGCAGCTGTTGGATCGCGATCTCCGCTTGACCGGCGACGACCAGCTCACCGACCAGACCGCCGGGCTGCGTGCGCGCCTTGGCCCGCACGCTCTCCCCCTTCTTCTTCGATGTTAGCCGAGATCGGTTCCGCTGGTCGCGCTACCGGCGCGCGGCAGCGCGCGCTCGTGTTGGGCAGCAAGCACCTTGTCGACGCGCTTTCCGTCCATGTCCACGACCTCCAGGCGCCACGACTCCCATTCGACGATATCGCCGGTTCGCGGCACCCGGCCCAGGAGCAGCATGACCATGCCGCTCAGCGTGTTGTAGCGGCCGCGCTCTTCTTCCGGCACGCGCTCCAGGTCCAGCCGGTCCTTGAGCTCCGGCACCGGCATGAGACCATCGATCAGCCAGGAGCCATCCGCGCGTGGCACCGCCCACGCTTCCTCGACGTCGTGGTCGTGGAATTCTCCGGTGATCGCCTCGATCACGTTGCGCAACGTCACGATGCCCTGCACCTCGCCGTACTCGTCGATGACGATGACGAGCTGGGCGGACGAGGAACGGAAATTCTGCAGCAGCTCCATGCCGGTGAGCGATTCCGGCACGAACACCGCAGGCGCCAGGTTGCGCGCCAGATCCGGCGTCTGGCGGCGCAAGAACTGCGTGAGCAGCTCCTTCGCGCTGATCACCCCGACGATATCGCGCAAGCCGCCGCGACATACGGGAAAGCGGGTGTGCACGGCCTCCGCCATGCGCTTGAAGTTCTCTTCCAGCGCAAGCTCGAGATCCAGGTACACGATCTCCTTGCGCGGGACCATCATCGATGCAATCTGGCGGTCGTCGAGGCGGAAGACGTTGCGCACCATCTGGTGCTCTTCGGTTTCGATTACGCCGCTGTCCGAGCCCTCTTCGAGCAGGGCGTGGATCTCCTCCTCGGTCACGCTGGACGGCTGCTTGCCGTAAACGCCGATCACCTTCAACAACAGGTCCGTCGACCATGCCAGCAGCCACACGAACGGCTTGGCGGCAAGCGCGATCCCTGCCATCGGGCGCGCCACCATGCGCGCGATGTCTTCGGCGCGGATCTGCCCCAGGCGCTTGGGCACCAGCTCGCCGATCACGATCGTCAGGTAAGTGACGAGGATGACCACCAGCGCAGTGGCGACAAGGGCGCTGGTAGCGGGATCCAGACCAAGGCCCTGCAGCCATAGCGCGAACGGCGGCGAGAACGCCGCATCGCCCACGATGCCGTTCAGGATGCCGATCGAGGTGATGCCGATCTGCACGGTCGACATGAACTCGGTCGGCTCGGCGCCCAGCCGGATGGCGGCAGCCGCGCCGAGGTCGCCGCGCACTTCCAGCGACTGCAAGCGGCCGCGTCGCGCCGTCACGATGGCGATCTCGGACATCGCGAAGACGCCGTTCAACACGATGAGGCCCAACAGGATTGCAATGTCCATGACTGTGCGTCTCCGCCAATGCGCTTGCAGCTGTCCGCCGTAAGGATAGCGTCCAGTCATCGTTCCATTCCACCCCGGTATACTGCCGCTGCGTGCCGCAACGCGGCGCGCAGGCAACCGACCAACGACGGAATCGCCGCCCATGACCGCACCGAATCGTCTCAGCGCCACCGAAGCGCTCGCGCGCATGCGAGCCGGCACACTGAGCGCCGAGGCGCTCATGGCTGCGTGCCTGGATCGCATCCGCGCGCGCGAGCCTGAAGTACGAGCCTGGGTTCATCTCGAAGCGGCGGCCACGGCGCTCGAACGCGCGCGCGCCTTCGACCCGGCGTCGATGCGCGGCGCGCTTGCCGCAATCCCGCTCGGCGTGAAAGACGTGATCGACAGCGGCGACATGCCCACGCAATACAACTCGCCCTTCTATGCCGCTTTCCGGCCACGGGTGGACGCCGCTTGCGTGGCCATGGCGCGGCGCGAGGGTGCGATCGTCGTCGGCAAGACCGTCACGACCGAGTTCGCATCCCGCGTCCCGGGTCCTACGTGCAATCCGCACAATCCCGAACACACGCCGGGCGGCTCTTCCAGCGGTTCGGCGGCCGCCGTGGCCGACTGCATGGTCCCGATCGCATTCGGCACCCAGACGGGCGGCTCGGTCATCCGGCCCGCCGCGTACTGCGGCGTGGTCGGCTACAAGCCGACGTTCGGCTCGATCAACTGCGCCGGCATGAAGCACTTGTCCGAGTCGCTCGATACCATCGGCGTGCTGGCGCGATCGGTGGAGGATTGCGCGCTCACCGTGCACGCGACTTCGGGTCGCCTCCTGCCCGACTTCGCGGCGGCGGACCATGCACCGCGCATCGGCCTATGCCGCACGTCGCGCTGGGACAAGGCGTCGCATGCGACCCATGCGATCCTCGAGCGGGCGGCGCAGACGCTTTCGCAGCGCGGCGCCGCCGTGCGCGAGGTTGCGCTGGCCTCCGACTTCGATCGGCTCTACGAGGAGCAGCAGACCATGTCGAATTTCGAGATGGCGCGCGGTCTGGCCGCCGAGTGGCGTGCTCACCCGGCGCTCCTGAGCGAACACATGCGCCGCCAGATCGAGCTGCATATCGACATGCCGCGCAGCCGCTATACCGAAGCCGCACAGCACGCAGTGCAATGCCGCAGCCAGTTTGCCCGGCTGCTCGCGGAAAGCGCGGTGGATGTGCTGCTCACGCCCAGCGCGCCCGACGAGGCGCCGAAGGGTCTGGCCAGCACGGGCGATTCGCTCTTCAATCGCAACTGGACGCTGCTTGGTGCTCCGTGCGTCACGCTGCCCGCCGGCACAGGGCCGAACGGGCTGCCGATCGGCGTGCAGCTGGTCGGCGGGCGCGATGACGATGAGCGGGTGCTGTTGTCGGCGTACTGGGCACAGCGCGCACTGAGCTGACCTGAATTCCCGCGTGCGCGGGAATGACAGTCCAATCAGGTTTCGCGAACGATCTCTCGCATCGGCCGCACGCGACAGCCCGCACGTTCCAGCGCTGAGCGCACGGCCCGCACGATCGCCGGCGCGCCGGGCGTGTCGCCATGACAGCAGATCGTGTGCACGCGCAGATCGATGTCGGCGCCGTCGATCGCGCGCACCTTGCCCTCGGTCGCCATGCGTGCGGCCTGCGCGGCCGCACGCTGCGGATCGTCGATAAGCGAGCCCGGCAGCTTGCGCGACACCAGCGTGCCGTCGGCATTGTAGGCGCGGTCGGCGAAACCCTCGGCCGCGACCCGCAGCCCCTTTGCCCGGCAACTCTGCTCGGCCTTGCTCCCGGCAAGGGTCACCATGACGAGCGATCCGTCCCCCGATTCGAGCACGGCTTGCGCGGCAGCTGCGGCGAGCGCCTCGTCCTTCTCCATCATGTCGTAGAGGATGCCGTGGGTCTTCACGTGCTGCAGTTGCGCTCCCGCGGCCCGAGCGAACTCGCGCAACGCCCCGGTCTGGTAGCAGATGTAGTCCTTCAGCTCCTGCGCCGTGACCGCCATCGCCCGCCGGCCGAAGCCCATCAGGTCGGGCAGAGAAGGGTGCGAGCCGATCGCAACGGCGTGCTCGGTCGCGAGCGCCACGGTCGCACGCATGACATGCGGATCGCCGCCGTGAAAACCGCAGGCGATACTTGCCGAGGAGATGAAGGGCATGATTTCGGCATCCGCGCCGAGCGTCCAGCGGCCGTAGCTTTCGCCCATGTCGCAGTTGAGATCGATGTCCATGCCGTTGATCCCCCATGCGGCCCAGGCCGCGCATCGTGTCGTGGCTGCGGATTTCGGTTGCTGCGTAACCCAGGCGGCCGCGCTCAAACCGCCAGCTCGGAGAGCATCGTACGCCATTCGCGCAGTAGCGCGTGCGCCTGGGCGATTTCGACGGCTTCGAAGCGAAGCGTCTGACCCGGCCGCAGCTGGGCGATGCGGCCGATGTCGAACGAGCACACGGTCGCAGCCTTGGTATAGCCGCCGGTCGACTGCCGGTCGACCAGGAGCACGATCGGCTGGCCGTCGCCCGGCACCTGCACCGAACCGAGCGCGATGCCATCGGAAACGATGTCGTGGCCGCGCACGTGCTCGATGCGGCTGCCTTGGAAGCGCGCGCCCATGCGATCCGACTGCGGCTGCAAGGTGTAGCTGCTGCGCAGGAACGTTTCGATGCCCGCGGGCGTGAAGCGATCGGCCTGCGGGCCGAGCATTACGCGCACGCACGTCTCGGCCGCGTAGACCGGACACGCATCGCGCGGCACGGTGCGCACGCGCGGACGAGCGGCGGGCAGGGTCGCCAGCCGATCGCCCTTGCGCAATGCACGTCCTTCCAGCCCGCCCAGCCGCCCGCGCAAATAGGTCGAGCGCGAGCCCAGGCGCAATGGAACGTCGAGCCCGCCGCAGAACGCGACATAGCCGCGAAGCCCGCTACGCGCGGCTCCGACCTTCACCATGTCGCCCGCAGCCAGCAGCAGCGTCGACCAGTTCGCGACCGACTCGCCGTTCACGGCCACCGGCATGTCCGCGCCCGTCACGGCGATCGCGCATGGCGCGTCGACCCGAAAACGCGGCCCGGTGAGGGTGCATTCGAGCGCAGCCGCAGCGTCGGCATTGCCCGCCAGCCGGTTGGCCAGCACGAAAGCGAACGCGTCCATCGGCCCGGACGGCGGAATGCCGTAGCGCAACTGACCGTGACGGCCGAGGTCCTGCACCGTGGTCTGCGGGCCGGGCTCCTGGATCTCGATCATGCGCTGCGCGGCCGATAGCTGCCACACGCGACCTCGGCCGCGATGGCGTCGTATTCGTCGCGCCCGATGCTGCGAAAGCGCAGCCGGTCGCCGGGCTCGAGCAGAATCGGCGCTCTAGCGTCGGGGTCGTACAGCCGCAGCGGCGTATGACCCAGGATCCAGAAGCCGCCCGGGCTCTGCACCGAATAGATGCAACCCTGCGTGCCGCCGATGCCCACGGCGCCGGCGGGTGTCTTCGTGCGCGGGCTTTCCAGGCGCGGGATCGCAAGCTGCGGCGCAAGCCCGGTGAGATACGGCTGGCCGGGCGCGAAGCCGATGAAATAGACCAGATACTCGGCCGCGCTGTGCAGCTCGATCACGCTCTCGACGCTCACGGCCAGCCGCGCCGCCACGGCCTGCAGATCGAAGCCGAGCTCCGGATCGTTGTAACAGCACGGGATCTCGATCGAGCGCGTGTCCGGAGCGGGCGTGTGCGCCGTCTGTCCGACGCGCGCCTCGATCGCCGCGCACAGTGCGTCGTAACCGATCGCATCCGGATCGTAGTAGACCAGCAGTGAGCGGAAGCTCGGCACCGTTTCGGTTACGCCCGCAAGCCGGCCCTCGCCGAGCAGCCATTCCAGCACGCGCAGGCGGCGATTGAGCTCAGGCCCGATCTCGGCGTCGAGCTCGATCACGACGGCGCAATCGCCTGCGGGAAGACACCGCACGCTCACAGCGCGGCCAAGGCCGTGTTCGGCAGATCGGTGACGAACATGTGCCCCGGGCTGTGCGTGATCATGAGCGGGGGCTTCGATGCGAGCGCCACCGCCTGCGGCGTGACGCCGCAGGCCCAGAACACCGGCACGTCGGCGGGCTCGAAGTGCTGCACATCGCCGTAGTCGGGTCGCATCACGTCGGCAATGCCGATCGCCGCTGGATCGCCGATGTGCACCGGTGCGCCGTGAGCGCCCGGAAAGCGTGCGCTCGCGGTGACGGTCCTGGCTACGTCGGGGCCACGGATCGGGCGCATCGAAACGACCATGGGCCCATGAAACATCCCCGCGCCACGGCATGCGATCGAGGTGCGAAACATCGCCACGCCCTTGCCGTGCTCGACGTGCCACAGGCGCACGCCGGCATCGAGCAGCGCCCACTCGAACGTGAACGAGCAGCCGAGCAGAAACGCCACCAGGTCGTTGCGCCAATAAGGGCGGATGTCGTCCACTTCGGCGGCGAGCTCGCCATGCGCGTAGACGCGGTACTTGCCGATGTCGGTGCGCAGGTCCGCGCCGGGCGCCACGCCCACGGGCTCGGCCGAGCCTTCATCGCACACCTCGATCAGCGGACACGGCTTGGGATTGCGCTGGCAGAAGAGCAGGAAATCGTACGCCTGCGCCCTGGGCAGCACGGCGAGATTCGCCTGCACGAAGTTCTGCCCCAGCCCGGCCGTGACGCCGCGCAGCCGGCCCTCGCGGATGTCCTGCCGGATCGCGCCGGGGTGACGCGCGTCGATCGTCATGGTCGCATTCTAGCAACGCGCCATGTCGAGAGCGCGGGGCGACCGAACACGCGACACCACGAAGCCGTGCCCGGCATTGCACGAAGCCGTGCTGGCCGAGCAGGCAAGCTGCAAGACGGGCGAGTTCTGGCCGCTGCACGATACGCTGATGCAGCGCGGTGCAGCGCTCACGTCCGGCGAGCTCGATGCGCTGGCCGCGGCGAACGCGCTAGCAAGCGACGCGCTCGACACGGCAGCGCAGGAAGCGGCTGCGCGCGTGCGCGCCGATAGCGACAGCGCGCAGCGCAGCGGCGCATTGGTGTCGCCGACCTTCTTCGTCAACGGCCGCCGCTACGAAGGCGCCTGGGACGAAAGCTCCCTGGCCGAAGCCATGCTCGGCTCGCTCGGCCACCGCCTGCACGCGGCGAGCCTGGATTTCGTGCGCTGGGCTCCGTCCACCGGATTGCTGCTGATCGCAATGACGGCGGTTGCGATCGTGCTGGCCAATTCGCGCTTCGGCCCCGGCTTCGAAGCCTGGTGGCAGCAGCCGCTCGCGCTCTCGCTGGGCAATCACGAATTCGCGCTGCCGCCCTCTTCTATGGCGAGCACCTGCATCCGATCTACCTCGCGGCTGCGGCGGGCACTACGCTGTGCCTCGTCATGCTCAACCGCACCGGCCTATACCGTGCGCCGCCCTACGCGATCCTGGGCGTCGTGCTGTGGGTGTGCCTGCACCACGCCGGCCTGCACGCGACGCTGGCCGGCGTAATACTCGCGCTGGTGACGCCCACCCGCCCGCCCGCCAATCTCGCCGCGCTGAATGCGCAGGCCGAAATGGTCATCCAGGCCGAGATGCGACGCATGGGCGACGGGGTGATGCACCACGGTCCGTCCGAACCCGCGCTGCAGGCGCTCGACGTGGTCCACGACCGGATCGAATCGCCGGCGAGCAAGCTGCTGCGCACGCTCGAGCCGTGGTCGAGCTATGGGGTGCTGCCGGTGTTCGCGCTCGCCAATGCGGGCGTGACGTGGACGGGCGGCGTGATCGAGCAGCACGGAGCCCTGATGGCGGCGATCGTGCTCGGCCTGGTCGTCGGCAAGCCGCTCGGCATCGTGGCTGCCTCGGCGCTCGCGGTCGCTTTGCGCATCGCGGCCAAGCCCGCGGCCTATACCTGGCGCCAGCTTGCCGGCGCCGGAGCGCTCGCCGGCATCGGTTTCACCATGTCGCTGTTCATCGCCGCTCAGGCGTACCCCGGAGAAGCGGAATTCGCCGCGGCCAAGATCGCCATTTTCGCGGCCTCGCTTCTTGCCGGCTCGATCGGCGTGGCGTTGCTGTTCCCACGCGTGCGTGCGCGCGAAGAAGGCAAGGCATGAGTCGCGCAGGGCCGAACCGCGCAGGCCGATATTGCGAATCGCCCCGGCGAGAGACACCACGATGCGCGCATCCCGACTTGCGCCCGGGAACCTGGCGTCTCTTCCGTTCGGCCGGCGCGAACCATGGTTCGCGAAACCCCGGCCTCACTCCCCAACCCTTCTCCCGGAGGGAGAAGGGAGCGTCCAGTGCCCGCTGGGGCGGGCAGGTTCCTGGAAAGGGACTTGCGGTTCGAATCAAGCCTCGGGAAGCATTGCCTTGACTGCGCGCAGAGGCACGTCGCTGCGGGTTCTGCTGATCCTGCTTGCCGCCGGCGCGCTTTTGCCGCTCGCGCTCATGTCCGGCATCGGCTTGTTCCTGCTCGACTCGCACCATCGGGACCAGACTCGGCGCCTGGGCGTCGGGACCGCCCGCGCCCTGAGCATGGCCGTGGATGCCGAATTGAACCGCGCCATGGCCGTGCTGCTGGCGCTGGCGGGCGAAGCGTCGCTGGAAGAAGGCGACGTGCAGCGATTCCGCGACCATGCGCAGCGTGTCATGCGCACGCACCCCGATTGGCTCCTGATCGCGCTCACCAGCCCCGACGGCGAGCAGTTGATGAGCACCCGCGCCGATCCGGGGACGACGCCCGCGCCGGTGGTGGAGCCCGAGAGCCTGCGCAGGCTCGTGCGCGAGCGCGTGCCGACGGTGGGATTCGTGGAACGCGGACCCGGCGGCAACTACGCCGTGCCGGTGCGCGTGCCGGTGCGCGTGCCGGTGATGGTCAACGGCGCGCTGCGCTATGTGCTGTCCGGTGCAGTCAAGCCCGACGCATTCGCCGAGGTGGTGAAACGCCAGAAGGTGCGCGCGGATTGGGTGATCTCGATCTTCGATGCGAGAGGCACCCGGGTCGCGCGCTCGCGTTCGCACGAGCATTTGGTCGGTGGCGGCGCGACCCCGAGCCTGCAGAAGCTGCTCGAGCGCACGGGCGAGGGCTGGGAGCTCACGCATACGATCGAAGGCGACCCGGTGTTCACCGCCTTCAGCCGTTCTCCGGGAACGGGCTGGGCGGTTGCGGTCGGCATTCCGCAACCGCTCATGCGCGAAGGCGCTGCGCGCACGCTGGCGGCGTACGGCAGCGGCCTCATGATGTCGCTCGGGCTGGCGTTGATCGCGGTCGTGCTGATTGCGCGCCGGATCACGATCCCGATGGCGAGTTTGCGTGCCGCGGCGCGCACGCTCGCCCGGCGCGAAGTGCCCGTGATCGCGCCGACCCGGGTCACCGAGATTGGCGAGGTCGGGGACGCGCTGGTGGCAGCAGGCGAGGAGCGTGCACGCGTCGAAGGCCAGCGCGAGCGCCTGCTGCGCGGGGAACAGGAGGCGCGCGCCGCGGCCGAGCGCGCGAACCGGTTCAAGGACGAGTTCGTTTCGATGCTGAGCCACGAGTTGCGCAATCCGATCGCCGCGATCGCAGCCGCATCCCGCCTGCTCGAGCCTGAGCTGGCGGAGGACGACGTGGCGCTGCGCGCGGGCGACGTGGCGCTGCGCGCGGGCGACGTGGCGCTGCGCGCGCGCGCGGTCAGCGCGGTCATTCGGCGTCAGGCCGACCAGCTGGGCCGGCTCGCCGACGATCTGCTGGTGGCCGAAGCGGCGCTACAGGGACGCATCGTGCTCGAGACTCGCAGCGTCGACCTCGCCATTGTGGCGCGCGAAGTGCTCCAGCACACGATCGCCGCCCGCGACGCAAATTCGCATCGCGTGAGCGAGGCGCTCGAATCCGTCTGGGTGAACGCCGACCCTTTGCGCCTGGAGCAGATGATCGCGCGGCTGCTGGACAATGCTTTCAAGTTCACGCCGGACGGCGGTTCGATTCGCGTGAGCAGCCGAGCCGAAGCGGGCGAAGGGGTGCTGGTGGTTGCCGACAACGGCATCGGCATGACGCCCGATCTGGCGCAGCGTGTGTTCGAGTTGTTCGCGCAGGCCGAGCGCGAACCGCATCGGCCGCAGGGCGGGCTCGGCATTGGCCTCACGCTGGTGCGGCGGCTCGCGCAGCTGCATCGCGGCTCGGCCACGGCCCGCAGCGCCGGCCCCGGCAAGGGCAGCGAATTCGAAGTCCGGCTGCCGCGCGCGCCGACACCGCAACCCCAAGCGGCCGCCGAGAATGCGCAGCCCGCGCCGCGGCCGCGTCACGTGCTGGTGATCGAGGACAATGCGGACGCCCGCACGATGCTGCAGCTGCTGCTGCAATCCGCGGGACACCGCGTGCGCGTCGCCCGCGATGGCGTGGAAGGGCTGCAAGCGGTGCTGGACGAACAGCCCGACATCGCGCTGATCGACATCGGGCTGCCGCGCATGGATGGCTACGAGGTCGCGCGCCGAATTCACGAGACCTTCCCGGCTGCCGGCCGGCCGTTCCTGGTCGCCGTCACCGGCTACGGCCTGCCCGCCGACCAACGGCGTGCGATGGCCGCCGGCTTCGACGTGCACCTGGTCAAGCCGATCGACTACGCGGTGCTGGAAACGATTTTCGCGCGGCTCGGGTAAGCCGACGCCACCGCGGCAGTCACAGCGGCGGCCAGGCGCATCCGGTGCTCCCGCATGATGTGCGCCACCTTGCCGGTCGCGGCGGCAGCCGCGGCACGCGCACCAGTGCTCCACCTGGTGCGCACCACCTTGCCTGACGCAGTCGCGGCAGAGCCGCTGCAGGCGCGCCGCTACTTGCGCCGGATCAGCAGCCCCAGCACGATTCCGGCGACAGCGGCGACCCCGACCGCCGCCCACGGATGATCCTCCACCTCCTGCCGGGCTCGGGTCGCGGTGCGCCCGGCAGCCGCGCTCGCTTCCCCGCCCCACGCGGCGAGCGTCGAGCGCATGGTCGCCACCGAGCGTTCGACGCGCTCGGCCGCATGCCGCGCCTGCTCGCCCACCTGCCCGGCGCTGGCGCGTACCAGCGCCTCGGCATCGTCCGTGACGCCGCGCACTTCGTCAACCAGCCTGTCGATGCGAGTGTTCATGATGTTCTCCTGGAAAGTCTGGTTCGATCATACCGCCGTGCGGCGGCGCGGGCTCGCGGGCGAGCGCACTTTCTTGCGCGCCGACTTTCGCCCGGAGCGGCGCACGAGCAGCACCGGAACGGGAGCATCGCGCAGGACGCGCTCGGCATCGCTGCCCAGGAGCAGGCGGTTCAAGCCGCGCCTGCCGTGCGTGCCCGTCACGATCACGTCGGCGCGCGAACGGCGCGCGTCCGCCACGATGACATCCGAAACAGGCTTTCCGCGGCTCGCGACCTGCACCGCCTCGGCCTTGACGCCGGCCTTCTGCGCGCGCGCGACGGCCTGGTCCAGGACCTTGCGTCCCTCCACGCGCATGGATTCCAGCACGTCGCCGATCGGCACTGCAACCGGCTCCACCATCATGGTGGTAAGGACCATCTCGTCGACCACGTTCAAGATGCGCATGCTCGCTTCCTGGTTGCTGGCCAGCGCGATCGCGTGCTCGAGGCCCAGTAGCGAAGTATTGCTGCCATCGATTGGCACCAGAATTTTTCGATACATGTTGTGGACTCCTTAGCGCCTCGAGGCGTGCGCCTGGGCCGATTTCTTCGTATGGCTTCGTCCCGCGCAATCATCGCGCCCCGCGCGCAACGCGGTGCATTGCGCGCGAGCGTCAAAGCGGTGTCTGCTGGTGGAAGGCAAGCTTCCAGCTAGCGCCGTCGCGCACGTAGACACTGCTCGCGCGGGCGCGGTACGGTTCGCCGTCGGCTCGCGCAGCAGTCGCCTTGTAGGTCACCAGTGCGGCCTGCTCGTCCAGCTCCAGCAGGCGATGCTCTTCCAGTTCCACTTGCGACCAGCGGGCCTTTTCCGCGAGCGAGGGCGCGATCTCGTCCTTCAGCAGGAGGCCCGCGGGCTCCGGGAAAACCATGAGCGCGGTATAGGCGAGATTGCGCTCGTAGTACTCCGGCCCCTGGGTCCAGAATTTTTCCTCCAGGGCGAACAGGTGGTCTTCGAGTCGGGTCGGCATGTCGGCCTCCGCGGCAAAAGAAGCTTCGACCGTACGCAGCGACGCAAAAATCCTCCGACGCGCTCGATTACGGCAATTCGCCTTGTGGGAGGGCGAGCAGCGCATCGTAGATTTGGCGATCGATCTCGATGCCTTCGCGCAAAGCCTTGGCGCGCTCGCGCAGCGCGCGCTCACCGGGCAGGCGGATTTCGTCCACGCCCGGCTGGCGCGGGGTTGCCTTGACGCGCGCGAGCATGGCGCTCATATCGCGGCGAAAATCGTCCAGCGGCAGCAGCAGGTCCGGCTTGATCGCCATGACGAAGTAACCGTAGGTCTTGTCGTCGCCGTAACCCGAGCCGGCGAGCACGCCGAGCGCCTGCATCGTCAGGGCCAGGGCGAAGCCCTTGTAGCCGCCGAAGGGCAGGAGCGCGTGCACCTTGGCCGGGTCGCGCGTCGGTTGGCCGTGCGCATCGATCGCCACGCCTTCGGGCAACACCGCGCCGCGCCGCTCCTGAAAAATGAGATCCGTGCCCATGAAGGCCGACGTTCCGATATCGACCAGGAACGGCTCGTCCAGGGCCGGGAATCCGAACGCGATCGGATTGGTGCCGGTCGCGGGAGCGCTCGAGCCGGGTGCGGCCACATGGATCTGGCTGCTGACGCTGTGAATGCCGATCATGCCGGCACGGGCCACCAGCTCAACGTAGTGCGCGCTGCGTCCGCTCATCCAGGAGTTGTTAACGCCCACGGCGGCGAAACCCTGGCTGCGCGCCTTGTCGATCGCGACTTGCGTGGCCCGATACATGGCCACCATGCCGTTGTTGTTGCCGCCATCGAATAGCGTCGACAGCGGCGTTTCGCGCAGCACCCGCATGGGCCGGCGCGGCGCACGCAGCTGCCGATGCTCGGCCACGTTCAGGATCTTCGGCAAACCCGAATATTCATAGCCGCACAACGCGGCATCGACCACGTGATCGGCGATGATCTTCGCTTCCTCGGCTCCATAGCCGATGCGGGCAAGCGAGCGCTCGGCGAGCGCCTGTGCTTCGGCGGCGCTCAGCAGGACCCTGCCCTCGGACACGTGCTCCATACCATCCCATCTCCGTCGATTGCAGCCCAGTTGGGTTGAGCGTGCTGCCCGCCTGTTTCGCGAGTCGGGCGGACGCGTCCACTTGGGCGTTTCGGGGTTCGAGCGTATCGTAACGCCCAGCGGGCGTGGGTGCCACTCGCGGCTGCATGCTAAAGTTGTGCGCTCGAATCTCCGGCGGAGGGTTGCGCATGAGCGAGGAGAGAACCCTGCGGATCGTGATGGCGGAGGATTCCGCGGCCGATGCGGAGCTCGCCCGATACGCGCTGAAGCGCGCTCGCATTGCAGCCCATGTCGTACTCGCGACCACGGCGGCAGACTTTCGCGCAGCGCTGCTGTCGGTGCGGCCGCATGTCATCATCTCGGACAATTCGATGCCGCAATTCAGCGGCAAGGACGCGCTCGCGCTGGCGCGCGCACTGGCGCCGGACACACCGTTCATCTTCCTGTCCGGCACGCTGGCACCGGGTTACGGCTCCGACGAGGCGTTGTCGCAAGCGAACGCGTGTCTCGACAAGAGCGATCTCGACCGGCTCGGCGCGCTCGTCAAGGGCCTGCTGGTGCAGCCGGGCGCCGGCCCGCAGCCCTGATATCCGCATACCGGTTCCAACTGCTCTGATCCAGCGAAAGCGAGGTTTGCAATGGCGACCAAGCTGGCGAAACCGCTGCGACGCGAGATCACCATCGGCGACAGCCCCTACATCGTCACGATCTCGCCCGAGGGCTTGAAGCTCACCGCGAAGGGAAAGCGCAAGGGCATCGAGCTCGCCTGGTCCGCCATGGTGAGCGGCGAAGCGGCGCTGGCGAGCGCGCTCAACGCATCGCTCGAACAGACCCGCTGAGCCGGCCGAGGGCCGCAACCGATGCGGCACCGCGCCTGTGCCAAAGAAGGCGCGGGGCTGCGTCGACCACGCTCAAGTGACGTCGAGTCGGTCGATACGGACGCGCGTTGCTGGCCATGGCTGCGATGAGGCCATCGACGTACGGTCCGAAACAAGAACTCCGCGCGCTTCCGTAAGTGGCGACGCTCGCGGTCGCCGGCGCTTCCCTGCGTCTGTTTACTTTGCGCTTACGCAGTCTATATAGTGAGCGCCGGGCAGCGCGCACCGCCCCGACACAACCACGAGGAGGATGCAGTGATGAAGAAGCTCTATTCGCTCACGCGCGCGGCATGCTTGACCGCGTTTGCTGCATTGGGCATGACGTTATCGGCGACAGCGGCCGCTGGGGAAGTCAGTTTCGCGGGCAAGCGCATCGAAGTCATCGTGCCGTTCGCACCCGGCGGCGGAACCGATGTCTATGTTCGCGCCCTGGCACCGCATCTGGAGAAGCACCTGCCGGGCAACCCGACGATCGTGGTGCGCAACGTTCCCGGCGCCCGCGGCATCCCGGGGGCCAATCAGTTCCAGTCGCGCGCGAAGCCCGACGGCCTGGAGATCATCGCTGCATCGGCTTCAACGGTCGCCAATTTCGTGTTTCAGAAATCCAAGGTCGACTACCAGCTGGACAAGTGGGAGCCCATATTGCTCTCGCCCCAGGGGGCCGTGGTGTACGCCTCGACCTCGCTCGGCGTGACCGGTGCGAGGGACGTGGCCAAGCTCAAGGCTCAGCAACTGGTGTTCGGCGGTCAGAGCGCAGCCTCCGCAGAGCTGCGGGCGATCCTGACCTTCGAGCTGCTGGGTCTGAAGCCGAAGTACGTCTGGGGCATGAACCGGGGCCCGGTACGGCTCGCCTTCGAGCGCGGCGAGATGAACATCAACTACGATTCCACGCCGGGCTACCTGAAGGGGGCACATCAGCTGGTGAAGGCGGGCAAAGCGGTGCCGCTTTACGCGCTCGGCGTGCTCGACGACAAGGGCGAGCTCGTGCGCGATCCGAATTTCGCCGACCTGCCGAGCTTCGCCGAAGCCTACGAGATGATGCACGGCAAGAAGCCTTCGGGACAGGGCTACGAGGCCTGGCTCTCGGTCATGAAGATGCTCGTGATGCTGAACAAGGGGTTGTACCTACCGACCGGCACCCCCAAGCCGGTGCAGGCCGTATGGCAATCGGCGGTGAAGAAGATGCTGGACGATCCGGAGTTCGAGAAAAGCGCCGGAATGGTGATCGAAGGCTATCCCCAGTTCATCGGCGATTCGGGCCGTCCCATCATCAAGGACGCGACCACGTTCTCGCCCAAGTCGTGGCAATGGATCAAGGGTTATCTCAAGACCTCGCACGACGTGACGGTTCAGTAAAATGCCGCGGCGCGCACGGTTCATGATGCAGGCTGGGCCGCCGCGGTCGCAATAGCAACGAACCGGGAAATGGCTTTAGTAGGGAGGTGGGTTCCACGAAGCATGCCGCGCGGCGTGCTGCGCGGGCGCCCGATGGGGCGCCCGCGGCCGCCGCGAATCCTTCGGCGCCGAGCCGTGACGCCTGGAACACGCTGCCGCAGATGGGTATTATCGCGAGCTGGATCAAGAATTACTCTAACACAACGTACAACACGACGATCCAATAAATGCTCGGCGATCTTCTGCAGGCGCTCGTAACCCTTCTGAGCTTCGAACACCTGGCTTATCTGCTGGTGGGCACGACGCTCGGTCTGATGATCGGCATCCTGCCCGGTCTCGGCGGCACAGCCATGCTGTCGCTGATGCTGCCGTTCGTCTTCGGCAAGGACCCGGGACCGGTGCTCGCCATGATGGTGGGACTGCTCGCGGTCAACAACACCTCGGACACCTTTCCCGCGGTGCTCATGGGCATACCGGGAAGCTCCTCGTCGCAGGCGACCATCATGGACGGCTTTCCGCTGGCGAAGCGCGGCGAGGCCGCGCGCGCGCTGGGGGCCGCGTTCTCGGCGTCGCTGATCGGCGGCCTGTTCGGCGCCTTCGTGCTCACGCTCGCCATCCAGTTCGCGCGCCCGCTCATCCTCGGCGTCGGATTCGCCGAGCAGCTGATGCTGATCCTGCTGGCGCTCACCATGGTCGGCATGCTGACAGGCGCAAGCCCGCTGAAGGGCCTCGGGGCTTGCGGCGTGGGACTGCTCCTGGGCAGCATCGGTGATGCCCCGGCCACCGGAGAGTACCGGCTCGCCTTCGACACCGTGTACCTGAGCGACGGCATCAACATCGTCATCGTGGGGCTCGCGATGTTCGCCGTGCCGGAGATCGTCGACATTCTGCGCCGGCACGTCACCATTTCGTCGTCGGCCACGCTCGGTTCCGGCGTGCTGCGCGGCTTCATGGAAACGCTCAGGCACAAGTGGCTAGTCCTGCGCTGCTCGGCCCTGGGTTCGGTGCTGGGCGCATTGCCCGGGCTCGGCGGGCCGGTCACCACCTGGATTGCCTACGGCCACGGGGTCCAGACGACCAAGGACCGGGAAATGTTCGGCAAGGGCGACATCCGCGGCGTCATCGCGCCGGAAGCGGCCAACAACGCGGACAACGGCGGTGCGCTCATTCCGGCGTTGATGTTCGGCATACCCGGCTCGGGCAGCATGGCGATCTTCCTCGGCGGCCTGATCCTGCTCGGCGTCGAGCCGGGCATCGGCATGATGGAGCGCCACCTCGACCTGACTTTGGTCATCATCTGGTCCCTGGCGATCGCCAACGTGCTGGGCACGGTCACCTGCCTGTTCCTGGCAAAACCGATCGCGCGTCTGACGACCGTGCCTTTCGCGCTGCTCGCGCCCTTCATGGTCGTGATCATCTACTTCGCGGCCTATCAGACCACGCGCAGCTGGTACGACCTGGTGGCGCTGTTCGTGCTGGGCGTGCTCGGCGTCTACATGAAGCGCTTCGGCTGGTCCCCGCCCGCGCTGCTGATCGGTTTCGTGCTGGCGAACCGCCTGGATGCTTCGGTGTACCAGTCGATCCAGGTCTATGGCATGAGCTTCCTGGAGCGCGGGGGCGTGCAGTTCATGATTGCACTTACCGCCGTGTCCATCTTCCTTGCCGTGCGCATGAAGCCGCATCGCGATCCATTGTCCGAGAACGGCCCGCATGCGTCTGTCAACAAAGCGCCGCAAGCGATCTTTCTCGGCCTGGTGATCGCCTGCGTCGCCTACGCGATGTACGACATGTCCCAGCTGGCGTTCCTGGGCAAGGTGTTCCCGATGGCCGTCGGCATCATCACCATGCTGCTGCTGGTCGCGATCGCGATCATCATGCGCGGGAAGCGGGCCAACTTTGCGATCTACGACGGCGAGAACCCGGCATCCGGGGAGGCCAAGCCCGCCCACAGCGCACTTCACGTGCTGGGCTGGATGCTGGCGCTGCTGGTGATATGCGCCGTCGTCGGCTTCGTGCTCGGCGTTTTCGTCTACATCGTCACGTTCCTTCGCCTCAAGGCCGGCTCGAAATGGCCAGGGGCCATTGCCGGAGCATTGGGGGCGGTGGCGGTGTTGAGCGCGTTCGGACACTTCATGGTGCTCGACTACCCGAGAGGCCTGCTGCAGCTCGTTTTCGAAATGCCCTGGCCGTTCGATTGAGACGGGGCTGCGGCCTTGCCGGCCGGCTCCCGGAGACCGGGAGCCCCGACCGTCCCTATCGACGTCAGTCGCATCCGCCCGCGGTCGATGCGGCTCAAAGCTGCCAGAGCAGCTTGAAATAGACGCCGCGCTCGAACTCGCTGCGGGTCTCCACCGCACCCACGCCGGCATACAGCGTCTCCAGTGCGCTGAACTCGGGATGGCTGCTATCGAACAGGTTCTGCAGCGTCAGCGACAGCTCCAGCGTCCTGGAGACGCGCCAGCCGAAGCGGGCATCGACCGCCGTGTAGGCAGGCACCTCGGGATTGGGCAGCCTGCCCACACGGCGCACCAGGATGTCCAGCTCGTGCCGCGGCGACAGGTCGTGCGAGGAGCGCAGCATCCACTGGCTGCGCGGATCGTTGCCCAGCACACTCGGTCCGAACGGGTCGGTGCTGGACGACTTGGGGCGCAGATGGGTCTTGAGCAGCAGCGCGCCTGCGCTCAGCCGCCACGACGGCGTAGCATCGAGATTGCCCCAGAGCTCCAATCCGTGAACGCTGCCTTCCATCTCGTTGCCGTAGAACACCGACCTGCCGCCCGGACCGAGCTCCTGGCTTCGCAGGTGATCGTAGTCGGCATAGAACAATGTGGCCGAATACGAGGTCGTGCGCGAAGGCTGGCCGCGGTAGCCCAACTCGACGACGTTGGCGATCTCGGAGCGAACGTCCGGGCCGCCTGTGAGGATGAACGGCGGTTGCCCGGGCACGAACGTGTCGCGGTCCAGGCGCGAGGGCGAGCGCACCGCGCGCGATAGCGCGGACCACAACAGGTGTCGTTCCGACAGGCTCCAGGCGAGCCGCGCATTGGGAAGGAACTCCACGCCCGTATAGTCGTTTCGTTCCACGCGCGCGCCGAGCGTCAGTTTCAGCGTGTCGGTGAGCGCGATGGCGTCCTGAGCGAACAGGCTCGTCCACGACTGGTTCACGTGCGCGGGCAGGAACGCGACGATCGAACTGTTGTCGACGCGATCCCTGGCATAGCGATACTGCGCTCCCCAGGCCCACTCGTGGCGGCCCGCCGCAGCCAGCGTGTGCTGAAGCTTGACGTCGAAGATGTCCAGGGTCTCGGCGAACGTCGGGCGAACGATCCGCTTGGTGCGATCGACGTAAGCCTGGATGTCGACGCTCGAACCGCTCGCGAGCGTGCGCGACCAGCGGCCCGTCATGTTGGTGCCGGAGATCGAGATCCTGCCGAGCGGAAACGGCACGCCGGTCGTGATGGTTCCTGGCGCCGGCTGCGACTCGCTGCCGCGGTAGGCATTGGCGTTCAAACTGAATCGATCGCCGCCGCGCGCCCAGTCGGCGCGAAATCCGAACTGGCTCTTGTGCCAGTCGTCGTCGACGGAGCCGCCGCTCGCCTTGACGGTCTCGCCGCGGTCGAGATGCTTGGCGTAGATCCGAAAATGACCGTCCTCGCCCAGGCGCCCGCCGTAGCGCGCAGCCGCATCGGTGCCGATGCTTCCGCCTCCCAACGACACGAGCGTGCCTTGCGTGTTCGCCGCCGATCGCGTGACCACGTTGATCACGCCGTTGACCGCGTTGGTGCCCCAAAGCGTCCCGCCTGGTCCGCTCACCACCTCGATGCGCTCGATGTCCTCGAGCATGACGTCCTGAACGTCCCAGAACACACCGGAGAACAGCGGCGTATACACCGAGCGGCCGTCGATCAGGACCAGCAGCTTGTTGCCGGCGCTGTTGTTGAAGCCGCGGGCGCTGATCGCGTATCCGCTGGCGTGGCCTTGTGCGACTTGAAGATTGGGTGCGAGCCTTAGCGCTTCCGGGAGGCTGGTCGCGCCCGAGCGCCGGATGTCGTCCTGTCGGATCACGTAGATCGATGCCGCGCTCTGCGCCACGCGCTGCGGCCGGGTCGCGACCGACGTGACCTCGATGTCGAGCAGCTGTTCGAGGTTGAGCTCCCGCAGATCGGCGGCGGTTCGAACCTGATCCAGTGCCAGTTGCCGTGCACTCGCGCTGGCGCACGCGCAAGTCAACGCAATACTGCAAGCGACTCGCACCCATGACGTGGACGTTGGGCGGGCATGGCCCGACGCGCCGTAGCGAAGACACCGCGCGGCGCGGCTCATTGCAACCCCATGCCGATCTCCCGTGTCGAGAATTGTTCGTCGTCCGCGGACGTTAGCGGCGAGACCCGTTCGCCGTCAAGCCGTTCGTCGCACGCACGTCGATCCCGCAGCTTCGCGCCGATCGCCATGGCGTCGGAAAACCAGCATGCGTGTCGAGGATCTGCCTCGGCGCCCGGCGGCGCGCGACCGGATATCGTCAAATGGCACGCGAAGGCCGGGCGGGTCAGAAGTTGGGCGTTCGGCAGGCGCTCTGGCCGACTGGCATGCTTCTTTCTAGGGTCCCAGGCGGAAGCGGTCCACGCGGTTCATGGAGAAGACGGTTTGTTCGAGCTCAAGGGACTCATCATCGATGCGCCGCACATCGAACACATTCTTGCGGGGCGCAAGCGCTGGGAGATGCGCGCGGCCGGTACCCGCCAGCGCGGCACGATCGCCCTGATTCGCAGGGATTCGGGCGCGGTGGTCGGCGTTGCCGATCTGATCGATTCGCTCGGCCCCCTGACCGAGAACGAGCTGCTTGCAACCGGCGCACTGCACCTGATTCCGAGCCAGCGCGTGCGCTCGATGGCCGTGGTGAAGTACCGCTACGCCTGGGTGCTGGACAATGCGCGCCCGCTGTCTACGCCCATCACCTACCGGCATGCGCCCGGCGCCGTGACCTGGGTGAATCTGAACGCCGAGGTCGTAAACGCGCTGGAAACGAACTGGGTGGCCTAGAGCATTCTCTGGTCTGGAGCACTCTGGCCGGCATCGAAGGCTCCCTGAGTCAGCGCGCACCTACGCATCGCGGCAGTCGGCTTCATCGGCCATCTTCGCAAACGCCAGCACGTTGATGGTCCGTGAGTGATGGGTTGCACTACGCATGGGCCGCGGCACTCGCGATGAGCTCGGTCCGCATCGCGACGCTTGCGGCCGAGTCAACCGTGCCTGCCCCACAGCCCGAGAGCGTCTGTATCATACTGCTGCAGCGCCCCAGACCAACCGACGCATCGGGAGGGAACCATGGCCGATTCCACGCTCTTTACCGAGAGCGGACGCGTCCGAGCCGCAGTGGACAGTGCCCGCACCGCCTGCGCGAACAAGCTCGTATCGGATCTCGTCGACGCCGACGGCAACCAGTACGTCGACTTCGTGATGGAAGGCGGTGGCGTGCTCGGCATCGCGCTCACCGGCTACACCTATGTGCTCGAGCAGGCAGGCATCCGCTTCCTCGGTGTCGGCGGAACGTCGGCCGGATCGATCAATGCGCTGATGATCGCGGCACTCGGGACTCCGAACGAAGCCAAGAGCGAACGCTTGGTGTCCGCGCTGGCCGACATGCCGATGGAGTCGTTCATCGATGGCGACGGCGATGCCCGCGACTTCTCCCGGGCGATCCTCGACAAGGCCGGCATGGTGAAGCTGCTGTGGAAGGCCACGCAGGTGCTCGACAACCTGAAAGAGGATCTCGGTCTGAATCCGGGCGACAAGTTCCTGCAGTGGCTTACCGAGGCACTGGGTGCGGTCGGCATTCGCAGCTATGCCGATCTCGTGCAGAAGCTGCATGCCACCCCGCATGGCTTGCATCGGCGCGACGGCGAGGCGCTTCTGGAAAGCCAGCGCTGCGGCCGGCTTGCGATGATCGCGGCCGACGTCACGACCGAAACCAAGGTCGAGCTGCCGAAGATGGCGCATCTGTATTGGGCCGATCCGGCGAGCATGAATCCGGCCTGTTTCGCGCGCGCGTCGATGTCGATTCCGCTGTTCTTCAAGCCTTTCCAGGTTTGCGATTGCCCGCAGGCGGAGGCGTTGCGCGCCGACTGGGAAAAGCTCGCCGGCTACCTGGGCGAGTTGCCCAAGGAAGTTTTTTTCGTCGATGGCGGCATCATGTCCAACTTCCCGATCAACCTTTTTCACCAGCCGCACCGGGTGCCGTCGGCGCCGACGTTCGGTGCGAAGATCGGAATCGATCGGTCCAAGCCGGTGGCGATCACGAAGCCGGCGCAACTGATCGGATGCATCTTCGATGCCGCCCGCCATACCCTCGACTACGACTTCATCCTGAAAAACCCCGACTACCGCCACCTGGTGAAGATGATCGATACGGGCAACCACAACTGGCTGAATTTCTCGATGTCGAACGACGACAAGCTCGACCTGTTCGCGATCGGGGCGGAGGCAGCGGCCGAGTTCCTCGGCGGATTCGACTGGGAAAACTACAAGAGCATCCGGCGCGATCTCGCCGAGGCATTCAAGAAGAGCACCGGCTGACGCTACATCCCGGTGCTCGCGCCGAGCAGGAACTTCAGTTCAGGACGCGAGGATTACCGTGCCGCTGCCCACGCCGCGCAGCAAACCATCCTGCGCATGCACCCATATTTCCACCTCGTGGCTGCGCGCCGCGCGGGCGGCGACCTTGCCCCGCAAGACGATCTCGTCCCCGGCGCGCACCGGACGAATCCCCTTGTATTCCACACGCGCACCGGGGCGAAGCAATGCGCCCGGACCGTAAGCCTGCTCGAGCAGCTCGGCGCAGTAGGCGAGGCTCGCCACTCCGGCGTTCGCGGTGCCGCCGAACAGCGTGCGCCGGGCGAAGTCGGCGTCCTGGTGCAGATTCGTGCCGACGCGCGGACGCAGCCGCGTGAGCGTGGCGTAACGATCGATCGCTTCCTGCGTCTCATGCTTCGTCACCGGCGCCAGCGCATCATCGGGGTCGATCTCGGGCAGCGGGTCCGGCGCCACCGCTGCCTGGCCCTTTGCGCCCACGCCCGGACCGTCCGGCCAGATCGTCGTGTAGGTGTAATCCAGCAGCGCCTCGCCCGCATCGGTGTTCGCTTCCGTGCGCCATTGGGCGAAACGCTTGCCCCGCCGCTCGAGCTTGTCCTCCAAAAAGACGCGCGAGGCCACTGTATCGCCCGGATGGATCGGCCGATACAGCCGCAGCTCGCACTTGGCGTACGGCGTCTGGTACTCGCCTTTTTCCTCGGGGGCGGCAAAACCCTTGGCGTGCATCACTTCGTTGCGGCGCAGCGGCGCCACCATGAAGGCGAAGGACGGCGGAGCAACGAGACGCCCGAACGGACCGCCAGCGGCAACGGTCGCGTCGAGGTAGAGGGCATCGCTATTTCTCACGGCCTCGCAGTACGCCGCGATGTCTTCCTCGCTGACCGTGTGTGTGAACAGCGGTGCCTCGTCGCCGATCGTGGCGACCTCCCAGCTGTAGGTGGGAAGGGCGAGGATGCGCTCGGCCGCGAGCGTTTGCTCGGAATCGATGCTCATGCAAGGTACGAACGTGTTTTCTCGGAGCGCAATTATCGCCCCGCGAGGGGGCGAATCATAGTGCTGCCGAAAGCTGCGGAAAAACACTCGCAGCTTTACGAGGCCAGCGGCCCATGCAGCCAGGTCCCGCAGAGCGCGGCCGGACGGCGCGTCATCTGTTGCGAGAGCCCTGGCTCAGTGCGAATTCCAGCCCCCGCCCAGCGCCCGCACCAGCGCAACGGCGGTCTGATACTGCGCCGAGCGCACCTGCAGCGCCTGGCGCCGGTTGCGCAGCTCGCTGCGCTGCGCATCCAGCAAGTCGAGCTGGCTGACATAGCCGTTGCGATAGCGCACGTCCGACAACGACGTAGCACGGGACGCCGAGTCGACTGCGACACGCTGCACGTCGGCCTGCTCGGAGAGCAGTCGCAGTGCGGCAAGCTGGTCCTCGACATCCTTGAACGCCA
Organism: Betaproteobacteria bacterium; assembly: GCA_009377585.1. Taxonomy (NCBI): domain Bacteria; kingdom Pseudomonadati; phylum Pseudomonadota; class Betaproteobacteria; species Betaproteobacteria bacterium. Next base: position 39,719 of record WHTS01000006.1, on the reverse strand, counting down.
GCAGGATTTGTTCGCGATAGCGCGACACGGCAGCGTCGAATTCGGCGCCGGCGCGGTCGATACCGGCCTGGCGCCGGCCACCGTCGAACACAGGCAGCGACAGGAACGCGCCGATCAGCCAGCTGCGGGCGGACCACTTGAACAGATCCGAAAGCTCGCCGGAAGCAAGCCCTCCCGAGGCAGTGAGCGTGACATTGGGAAACCACGCGGCCTGCGCAACGCCGACGCGTTGCTGGGCGGCAAGCATTTCGTTCTGGGCCGACGACACGTCGGGTCTGCGCGCCAGCACCGTGCCGGGGATGCCCGCGGGAATCACCGGCAGAGCCGTGTTCCAGTCGCCCGTGCCCAGATCGAACGCCGACGGCGTCTCGCCGACCAGCACCGCCAGCGCATGCTCGAGCTGGGTGCGGCGGCGCGTGAGCGCCAGTGCCTCCGATTCGGTCTCGGCCACCTCGACGGTTGCGCGCGCCACATCGAGCTCGGCGACGTCGCCTGCACGCCAGCGGCGCTCGGTGAGCTCCAGCGTCGCGCGATAAGCCGCGACCGTGCTTTGCACGAGCGCGATCTCGGCGTCGAGCGCTCGCATGGCGAGATAGGTTTGCGCGACTTCCGACTGCACCAGCAAGCGCGTGCTCAGGAACAGCCCCTCGCGCGCCCGCGCATCCAGCGCTGCGGCATCGGTGGCCCGCTCAAGGCGTTCGAACAGATCGACTTCATAGGCGAAATCCGCTCCGGCCTCGAAAATGTTGCGCGCGGGCCCGGGGTTGCCGGCGGCCAAACCGCGTTGACGCGCCGCGGTCGCGCCTACCGCGACCTGCGGATAGCGATCGGCATCGGTCGCGCGCACGAGGGCGCGCGCCTGGGCAAGCCGCGCCGCCGCGGTCCGGATGCTGGCGTTGCTGCGGTTGGCGCGCGCGACCAGATCGTCCAGCACCGGATCCGAGAACGCCTTCCACCATTCGCCGCGCGGGTGCGCTTCGGCGGGGGGCGCAACCGTCCAACGGCCGTCGCCTTCCTTGAACGCCGCGGGAACCTGCGGCAGCGCTTGAGGATCGACCTGGGGCAGCTGCGCGGCGCAACCCGCGAGCAGCATCATGAGCATCAAGGCGACTTTCATGGCGACTCCTTCATCGGCAGCGGCTTCAACGCACCGCCGCCCGGGGCATGCACGTCGTGCGCTATCTCGCCGTGGCGCTTGAGCGGGCGGTTGCCGGTGAGCGCCCGCAGCAGCACGTAGAACACGGGCGTGAGGAAGATGCCGAAGGCGGTGACGCCGATCATGCCGGCGAACACCGCGATGCCCATGGCCTGGCGCATCTCGGCACCCGCGCCGACCGAGAAGGCCAGCGGCAACACGCCCATGATGAACGCGATCGAGGTCATCAGGATCGGCCGCAGCCGCAGCCGGCTCGCTTCCATCGCGGCCTGCACGGGGTTGCGCCCGGAGAATTCCAGCTCGCGCGCGAACTCGACGATGAGAATCGCGTTCTTCGCCGCCAGCCCCACCAGCACCATGAACCCGATCTGGGTGAAGATGTTGTTGTCGCCCTCGGTGAGCCACACGCCGAAAAGCGCGGCGGCGAGCCCCATCGGCACGATCAGGATGATCGCCACCGGCAGCGCGAGGCTCTCGTAGAGCGCGGCCAGCACCAGGAACACCAGCAGTATGGCGAGCGGGTAGACCCACAGCGCCGAATTGCCGGCGAGAATCTCCTGGTAGGTGATGTCGGTCCACTCGAAGTCGATGCCCGGCGGCAGGACTTCCGTGGCGATCCGTGCGATCGCGTCCTGCGCCTGGCCCGACGAGTAGCCCGGCGCGGCGCGACCATTGATGTCGGCGGACAGGAACCCGTTGTAGCGCATCGCCCGCTCGGCGCCGCCGGCCGGCTCGATGTGCATGAGGGCGGCAAGCGGCACCATCTCGCCGCGATTCGAGCGCACCTTCAGCAGCCCCACATCCTCCGGACGCGCCCGATAGGGCGCATCGGCCTGCACCCGCACCGAGTAGGTGCGGCCGAACTTGTTGAAGTCGTTCACGTACACGCTGCCGAGGTAAACCTGCATCGTTTCGAACACCTCGGCCACGGGTACGCCGAGCTGGCGCGCCTTGGTCCGGTCGATGTCGGCGTAGAGCTGCGGCACATTGACCTGGTAGCTGGAAAAAATGCCGGCGAGCTCCGGAGTCTGATAGGCCCTTTCCAGCAACGCCTTGGTTGCGGCATCCAGCGCGACATAGCCCCGCGATGCACGGTCCTCGAGCTGCAGCTTGAAGCCGCCCGTGGTGCCGATGCCGTTCACCGGCGGCGGCGGAAAGATCGCGATGAACGCCTCCGGTATCGCGGCGAACTCGCGATTGAGCTGCTCGGCGATGGCGGTGCCGCTCAGCTGCGGCGACTTGCGCTGTTCGAAGGGCTTCAGCACGGCGAACGCGATGCCGGCATTCGAGCTGTTGGTGAAGCCGGCGATGGAAAGCCCCGGAAACGACACCGCGTGCTCGACGCCGGGATGTTCGAGCATGATTGCGCCCATGCGCCGGATCACTTCGTCGGTGCGATCGAGCGTCGCGCCGTCGGGCAGCTGCGCGAAGCCGATCAGGTACTGCTTGTCCTGGCTCGGCACGAAGCCGCTCGGCACCGCCTTGAAGAGCACGCCGGTCAAGGCCAGCAGCACGACGTACACGCCCATCATGAACGTCTTGCGCGTGAGCACCCGGCCGACACTCGCACTGTAGCCGTCGGCGGCGGCGGCGAAGTAGCGGTTGAAGGTGCGGAAGAACCAGTTCTTCCGGCCGGTATGCGGTTTGAGCAGCAGCGCGGCGAGTGCGGGCGACAGCGTGAGCGAGTTGATCGCCGAGATCACCGTCGAGATCGCGATGGTGAGCGCGAACTGCTTGTAGAACTGCCCCGACAGGCCGCTGATGAAGGCGAGCGGCACGAATACCGCCACCAGCACCAGCGCGATCGCGATGATGGGGTTGGTCACTTCGCGCATGGCCTGGTAAGTCGCCTCGCGCGGCGATAGTCCCTCGGCGATGTTGCGCTCGACGTTCTCCACCACCACGATGGCATCGTCGACCACGATGCCGATCGCCAGCACCAGGCCGAAGAGCGAGAGCGCGTTGATCGAGAAGCCGAACGCATACAGCAGCGAAAACGTGCCGACGATCGATACCGGCACCGCCACCAGCGGGATGATCGAGGCGCGCCAGGTCTGCAGGAACAGGATCACGACCAGCACCACCAGCGCGGTCGCTTCGAGCAACGTCCTCACCACGGCCTTGATCGAGGCGCGCACGAACTGGGTCGGGTCGTAGACGATGTCGTAGTCGACGCCTTCCGGCATCGTCTGCTTGATCTCGGCCATGGTGCGCCGGACGTTGCTCGAGATCTCGAGCGCGTTGGCGCCAGGCGCGGCGAAGATGCCGATGCCCACGGCGGGCTTGTTGTTCAGAAGCGAGCGCAGCGCGTAGTCCGCCGCGCCCAGCTCGATGCGGGCCACGTCGCGCAGCCGCGTGACCGCGCCTCCCGGCTCGCTCTTGAGAATGATCTCGCCGAACTCTTCTTCGCTCTTCAGGCGGCCTTGCGCGTTGATGGTGAGCTGTACATCCACCTTCTCCTGCGTGGGCGACCCGCCCACGATGCCGGCCGCGGCCTGCACGTTCTCGCCGCGGATCGCCTGCACCACGTCGCCGGCGGAGAGCCCCACTTCGGCCACCTTGCGCGGATCGAGCCACACGCGCATCGCGTACTCGCCCCCGCCCCACATGATCACCTGCCCCACGCCCGGCACGCGCGCGAGCCGATCCTTGACGTTGAGCAGCCCGTAGTTGCGCAGGTACGTGACGTCGTAGCGTTCGTTCGGCGACACCAGGTGCACCACGAGGGTGAAGTCCACCGCGCTCTTGACCGTCGTGATGCCGAGCCGGCGCACCTCCTCCGGCAGCCGCGGCTCGGCCTGGGTTACCCGGTTTTGCACCAGCTGCTGGGCGAGATCCGGATCGGTGCCGAGCTGAAAGGTGACGGTGAGCGTCATGCGCCCGTCGGTGGTCGCCTGGCTCGACATGTACAGCATGCCTTCGACGCCGTTGATCTGCTCCTCGAGCGGTGTCGCCACGGTCTCGGCGATCACCTTGGGGCTCGCGCCGGGATAGGTCGCGGTGACCACCACCGACGGCGGCACGACCTCCGGATACTCCGAGACCGGCAGCAGCCGCAGCGAGATCAATCCCGCGAGCAGCACCAGCACCGACAGCACGCCGGCGAAAATCGGGCGATCGATGAAGAAGCGCGAGAGATTCATGACGCCCCCGTCGGCTGGGATTCGTCCGCAGCGGCGGATTGCGGCGAGAGCTGAGCGCCCGGACGCACCCGCTGCAGCCCGTTGACGACGATGCGCTCGCCCGGCTCGAGCCCGGACGCGACGATGCGCTCACCGTCGATGCTGGCGCCGAGCGTGATCTCGCGGTAGACCGCCTTGTCGCCGGCGCCGACGACCATCACGAAGCGCTTGCTCTGGTCGGTGCCGACGGCGCGTTCGCTGACGAGGATTGCCGGCTGCGACTTCGCACGACCCATGCGCAGCTTGACGAACTGGCCCGCCATGAGGCTTCCGTCCTTGTTGTCGAACACCGCGCGCACGCGCACCGTGCCGGTTTTCGGGTTCACCTGGTTGTCCACCAGCTGCAGGAACCCGCGTTTGTGCGTGCCGCCGTTGGTGACCGTTTCCATCTCCACGGGGATGCTCTTCAACTGCGGCGCCTCCCTCAGCGCGCGTGCGACCACCTGCTCGCCGGCATCGAAGCTCGCGTACATCGGGTCGACCGACACGAGCGTGGTGAGCACCGGCGCGCCGGGGCCGGCAGCGACCAGGTTGCCGACCGTGATTTCGAGCTTGCCGACGCGGCCCGAGACGGGCGCGCGCACCTCGGTGTAGCCCAGGTCGAGACGCGCCGACTGCAACGCCGCCTGCGCTGCGCGCAGGTTGGCATCGGCCTCGCGCTCTGCGTTGGCGCGCTCATCCAGCTCGCGCTGCGCGATCGCGGCTGCCTCCCACAGGCGTTTGGCGCGCCCGTGTTCGCTACGGGTGTATTCGAGGCGCGCTTGCGCCGCGACCACCTGCGCTTGCGCGCGCTCGACTTCGGCGGCATAGGGCGCCGGGTCGATCCGGATCAGCAAGGCGCCGCGCTTGACCAGCGAGCCTTCGATGAAGTGCACGGACTGCACCGCTCCGGCCACGCGCGAGCGCAATTCGACGCGCTCGACCGCCTCCAGCCGCCCGGAAAACTCGTCCCAGGCCGTGACCTCGCGCTGCACGACCGTGGCCACCTCGACCGGGATCGCCTGCGGGGCAGGCGGCTGTTCGCTTGCTTCGGTCCCGGCGCTGGGCAAGCCGAACGCCAGCACGGCGGCAAGCGCAATGGCCGCCAAGGATGCGGCTGCGGTGATGAGCTTCTTGTTCGGCCTAGAACGTAACCCTGCCATGGCGAATCTCCTGCAGACGACGATTTCGAGCGAACGAGCTTGTCCGGGCGCGCTTGCCGGCTGCGTGCCGGAAAAGCGCTGCGCGAAACTCCGGGACTTCTGCTTATTTGTATATCGGTCGATACATAAATAGGTGGCGGACTCTAGTCGCCTTGCCAGCGCCTGTCAAGTGTTTTAGTATCGATCGCTATGAAAACCGATTCAGCTCAGGCTCCGCGAACGCGCGGGCGCCCCCGGGGATTCGATCGGGAACAGGCGCTCGAGCGCGCGATGGAGCTGTTCTGGCGCCAGGGTTACGAGTCGACTTCGATTGCCGATCTCACCAAGGCGATGGGCATCAATCCGCCCAGCCTGTACGCCGCCTTCGGCGACAAGGAGCGGCTGTTCCTGGAGGCGGTCGAGCGCTATGGCGGCCATTCGAGACAGACGCTGGAGTCCATACTGAGCGCGGCGCCCAGCGCCCGCGCGGCGGTCGAGCGCCTGCTCGAGGCAACGGCGCGCGAATGCACCGATCCCTGTCACCCGCCGGGCTGCATGATCGTGAGCGCGGCCACCAACTGCTCGGCCGGGGGGGCGCACGTGCAGGCTGCGCTGGCGGCACGGCGTCGGAGCGCCGAAGCGAAGGTGAAGGCGCGCATCGCTCACGGCGTGAAGCAAGGCGAATTGCCCGCGCGCACCGATTGCGGCGCACTTGCCAAGTTCTACTGCACCGTGATCGAAGGCATGTCGATTCAGGCGCGCGACGGCGCATCGCGCAGGAGCCTGCTGGCAACCGCCGCGGCCGCCATGCGCGCCTGGCCGGCAAGGAAAGCAAACGCCTGAACGCACGCGCGCACGCCCTTCGCAAATCAATGATTGAACGTAACGAACGCGGGCCCGGAATTCATGCGCTCGAGATCCCGGATGCGACGTTCGAGATCGGCGTGGTCCGTCGCCGCGCCGAGATAGCGCTCGGTCGCATCCTGGGTACGCCAGCAGCGCAGGAACTGCCGCCGCAAGTGTCTGGCTTTAGCTAAGATTCTGGCCTTGCCCGCCGATGCCCGGGAAGTCATGACGCTCGAGCCTCCACATAGTTGATACGCAGTCGGGGTCGGCACTCCCGCGTGCCCTCGATACCCCATAGTCGTCGCGACGGCGCTCGAATCGACACCTGGATCGGCAGTGCCGCGGTTTTCAGTGCCGTGGAGAAGTTGCTCGGAGCTCCCGAACCGCGGTTGTCATGCTGGACCGATCCTAAGAATTAGTCTAATTAATTGTTATCATGAAACGCATAAGGCTTTCTTTGAGTCCGCATGCGCAGCCTGAACCTGGATCAATTACAGACGCTGCAGGAAGTGATCGCGCTCGGCAGTTTCTCGGCGGCGGCGCAGAAGCTGCGCCTGACGCAGCCCGCCGTCAGCCTGCAGGTGCGGGAGCTGGAAAAGCGCTTCGGCGTGCGGCTGGTCCAACGCTTCGGCAAGCGCGCCTATGCGACTGCCGCGGGTGAGGAGTTGCTACGCTACGCCGGCCGGTTGATCGCGGAAGCCGGGCACGCAACCATGGCCATGCGCCGGCACCGGGAGGGCCACCTGGGCCATGCGCGCCTGGGGACGTCGGTAGCCGTGTGCACTTATCTGCTGCCGCCCGTGCTGACCGAGTTGCGGCGCGCACACCCCGTGATCGAGCTCACGATCTCGCTCGGGACCACCGAGTACGTCGTCGAGCGCATTCTCGACAACGAGCTCGACATCGGCATCGTGACCATGCCGGTCAAACGCCATCCGGCGCTCGCAGTCGAGCCCTTGCGCGAGGACCCCATGATGGCGTTCTTTCCGGGCGGCGAGCGCCGGCTGCCGCGCGCAGCCGATCCGCACTACCTGGCCGGCCGCAATCTGATCCTGAGCCATCGGCAAAGCCAGACTTACCGGATCATCGCGCGCTGGTTCGAGGCCAAGGGCATCGAGCTGCGTCCCATCATGGAGCTGGCCAACACCGAGGCGATCAAGACACTGGTCGCCGCGGGGATTGGTGTGGGCATCCTCCCGCTCGAGCGCAAACAGGGGATCCTGGTGTACGGCAAGACGCAAGTACGCCCGCTCGAGCCTGCGCTCATACGCGAGCTGAGCATCGTTCGGCGCCGCGAAAAGCATCCGGAGCCGGCGCTCGGAATCGTGCTCGATGCGTTGCAGGCCCTGTCGACGCGAACGGGCGCGCAGCCTGCCCGAAGTGACGCTGGCGGATGAGTTTTCGCGACGGCCTCGCGAAAATCGAGCCACGCCGCAGTAGCCCGAGCCGGAGATGAATGCCGGCAGGACATTGTGCTTGCGCGCGGATTCGAGGTCAGTGGCTCTTGAGATGCCCGAAGAGCATCTCGCGCATCGCACATCCTGCTGGACTTCCGGGGCGATGCACACGGACCCGCCGAACAAGCCACCGCTGCCGAGCTCGTGCAGGAACTCCAGGCTCGCGATCGAGGCGACCAGCAGGCCGACCCAAAGATATCTCATGGCAAGGCTCAGCAACCGGGGACGAACGCCGCATTGGATGTTACGCCCATAGGGCGTGTCGGGTACAGGCCCCGGAGGAAGCAGCGTTCAGCCAGGTTCTTGCGTGAGGCAATAGGCAGCTTGTCGTACGCCACCGGGGGGTTTGCAGGGGCGGCGAAAAGACCGGACTGATACCATACGACAGCAGGACGCGGTTCCCTCCCAAGAACAACACCGAGTCTTTCGTGGCACACATCAAAAAGCACGGCTTCCACTACGCCTGGGTCGTTCTCGCGGCCGCGTGCGTCCTCAACATCGTTGCGCGCGCCGACCAGGCCTCTTTCGGCGTCTTCATCGATCCGCTGGTCGAGCAGTTCGGCTGGAAGCGCGGCGACATCTCCTTCGCCTATTCGCTCGCATTCCTGATCGGACTCCCGGCGGTGGTGATCATGGGCTGGCTGGGCGATCGCTTCGGGGCGCGCCAGCTCATGCTGATCGCTGCGGCCATGATCGGCGCAGGCACCATCCTGCTGGGCTCGATCGAAGAGCTGTGGCAGTTCTACCTCATCTACGGCGTCTTGGTCGGCTCCATGGGGCATGCAGCCTTCAGCGTCCTTCTGCCCGTCATCATGACGCGATGGTTCCACCGCCACCTCGGCGTCGTCATGGGTCTGTATTGGGCGGGGCAGGGTGTCGGGCCGATGATCTTCGCACCTCTGTTTCGCTGGCTGCTCGAAACGCGGGGCTGGCAGGACACCTTCACCGTCATCGGCCTGGTCCTGGGCGTGATCCTGGCGTTCTTTTCGCTCTTCATCCACAGCAATCCCGCCGCCAAGGGCCTGCAGCCCTATGGCAGCGAAGACGGGCCGACAAGGCCGGGGGCGCCCGCCGCGTCCGGCACCAAGCCGATCAGCCTGCGCGAGGTCCTGCGGCAGCCGGTCGTGTGGCGATTGACCGCGATCCATCACCTCGGCTGCCTTTCGCATTCGGTCATCCTCGCCCATGTCGTATCGATGGCCACCTTCAAGGGCATCCCGGGCGTGGAGGCGGCCGGCGTGCTGGCCGCCATCGCCGGCAGCTCGGTGATCAGCCGCTTCGCCTTCTCCGTCATCGCCGACCGATTCGGCGGCCGGTTGACGCTCACGCTGTCGCTGCTCGGACAGAGCCTGCCCGTCATCATTCTGTTCTTTGCCACCGAACCGTGGATCTTCTACCTCTTCGCCATCGTCTTCGGCCTGAGCTACGGCGGCGAAATGGTGGGCTTCCCGATCATCAACAAGCAGCTCTTCGGCGCGAAAGCGCCTCTGAGCTCGATCTACTCGTTCGAGATGGTCGGCGCCGGCACCGGCATGGCGCTGGGCGGCTGGCTGGGCGGCGGGCTGTTCGACATGACGGGTGACTATACCTGGGCGCTGACGACATCCCTCATCGTCGGCTGCGTGGGCGTGCCGCTGGCGATGTCGTTGCCGCGGCACACGGCGCCGCCGCCGCAGAAGGTGCTGGCGCCGGCGTAGCGTGGCAGCGTGGATCAGGCAGCCCGTGCCGTGAACAGGACATGCGGCGTGGAATATCCACGCGCGAGACCGACCGTTTCCTCGATCGTAAAGCGCGCCCGGTGCAGTGCCTCGGTGAGCATTTCGCGCGGCACAAACCCTACGGCACCGCTCGATTGCGTGCGTCGCAAGAGATGCACCATCAGCCGCTCTTGCCACAACGCCTTGGTCATGCGCCATGAGCCGTCGTCTTCGGCTTCCTTGAGCACGAGGCGCCCGCCGGGCCTCAGGAGCTCGTGGGCGGCATCCAGGAACGGCGCCCAAGTTTCCGCGGCCAGCAAATAGAGAACGTCGGCCACGAGTACCGTGTCGAACTCGGCAGGCCGCTCGGCGGCCAGGGCATCAATCGTGCATGCGATGAGCTCCACGTTACTGCAGCGGCCAACCGACCGGCGCGCCCAGTCGATCTTGCGCGTGTCGGGATCGATGCCAACCACATGACGCTCCGGTCGGCCAACGGCGAGCAACGCGACCAAGGCACCATGACCGCAACCGACGTCGAGAAGCGACAATCCCTGCGCGCGCGCCGCCAGCTCGTGCAGCGGCGCGGAAGCCAGCCGGCCGCGCACGAACAGCCGTTCTTTGAGTGGCAAGGCGTCGAATACGTCCAGATTCACTGTCATCCGCGATACCCGGAGCGGCGTTCTTGCCTTCGAATGCCAGCTCGATCGAGCGCAACCGCCGCGCTATGGTGAGACAATCGATGCGCCACTTGTGATGCAGCCAACATGATTTCCATTGTCGTACCAGCCCACAACGAAGAGCGCAACATCGCGTTGCTGCATGCGCGCGTAAGCACGCAAATGCAGGTCCAGATTGGCGCCTGGGAAGGCTCCGACTGGGAGCTGGTGATCGTCGATGACGGCAGCAGCGACGATACCTGGGCCCGCGTAACGGCGCTGGCCGCCGCCGACTCCCGGGTTCGCGGCGTGCGGCTGTCGCGAAACTTCGGCCATCAGAACGCCTTGCTCGCGGGTCTCGCCGCGGCGCGCGGCGAAGCCGTGATCTCGATGGATGCGGATCTGCAGCATCCCCCCGAGGTGTTGCCGCTGCTGATCCAGAAGTGGCGCGAAGGCTTTCAGATCGTGCACGCGATCCGCCGCGATTCGCGCAGCCTGGCCCTGAGCAAGACGCTTACTTCGCGACTGTACTACCGGCTTTTCTCGTATTTGAGCGGCGTGCACATCGAACCCGGCGCGGCGGATTTTCGTTTGCTCGATCGGCAAGTGCTCGACGAGATCCTGAAGTTCAGGGAAGAAGGCCTGTTCCTGCGCGGCATCGTACATTGGGTGGGCTACGCGACCGCAGCCGTGCCGTTCGATTGCTGCGAACGCCACTCGGGCGCGAGCAGCTATGACGTGCGAAAGATGCTCAGGCTTGCATGGTACGGCATCAGCTCGTTTTCCCTCGTGCCGCTGCGCATCGCCGTCGTCATCGGGCTCGCGGCGTCCACCTTGTCGCTTCTCGGCGTCAGCTACGCGATCCTCGGCTGGTGGCTCGACCGAGCGGTCGTGCCCGGCTGGGCCTCGTCACTGGCGATCATGTCGGTGCTGTTCGGCCTGCTGTTCGTGGTGCTCGCCATTCTCGCCGAGTACTTGGGCCGCATTGTCGTCGAGGTGCGCGGCCGGCCGCGCTTTCTGGTACGCGAGACCGCCGGCGCCGTCCTCCGGCCGCGCAACCGCGCTCACCTCCAGTCGGCCGCCCCGACCGACGTTCGCACCGGCACCTGATGGTGCTGCGCAAGCTTCGCGCGAGCCGCGCGCATACGGCCATCCGCTTCGCGCTCGTCGGTCTCACGAATTTCGTCGTGAGCTTCACCGTGTTCTTCCTGAGCTTCCACTACCTGCCTGAGGCCGTACAACGGAATTTCCCCGCCGCCGCGCTTGCAAACCTGCTCGCCTACCTGGCCGGTATGATCAACAGCTTCCTTCTGAATCGCTCCTGGACATTTCGCGCCTCCGGAAATGCGGCGGAGCAGGCCGTGCGCTTCACGATCGTGAATCTTTCGAGCCTCGCGCTGAGCACGGCGGTGATGTTTCGTTTCGTCGACGTGCTGCACTACCCCGAGATTGCCGTGTGGGTGCCCACCACCGTTGCAGTGATGATGCTGAACTATCTCGGCTGCAAGCACTGGGCGTTCGCGCACGCGCCGCGGCCTTCGAGCAAGACCACGTGAACGCGGCCGGCACACGGTTGATCGTGAATGCCGACGACTTCGGGCTTTCGCCCGCCATCAATCGCGGCATCGTCGCGGCGCATCGCGACGGCATCGTCACGTCGGCCTCGGTGATGGTCAACGGTCCCGCGTTCGAGCACGCAGTGGCGCTTGCGAAGGAGAATCCGACGCTCGACATAGGCGTGCACCTCACGCTCACCGGGCTCGGGCCCATAACCTCGCCCGATACGGTATCGTCGCTGGTCGACGAGAACCTGCGGTTCGCGCCCCACGCGCTCGATTTTGCGCGCCGCTACGCCCGCGGTTCGCTCGTGGCTGCCGAGGTGCGCACCGAGCTCGACGCGCAGATCCGGCTCGCGCGCGCCCACGGCCTTTCGATCAGCCATCTCGACAGCCATCAGCACGTACACGCGCTACCAGGCATTGCGCGCATCGTTGCCGATCTGGCAAGCGCACACGCGATCCGCGTCATACGCTATCCTTGCGAGCGGCTGCATGCCTACATGTTCAAAAGCCTCGGCAGCGCACGGCGGCTGGCCGAACAGCTCGCGTTGAACGCGGTCTGCACGCTGTCGGCATTGCGGCGCCTGGGGCATCCCGACCGGTTCGTCGGTTTCTATTTCGGCGGAAGACTCACGCAGGGCAACCTGGAGACGGTTTTGCGCTCTCTGCCCACGCGCGGCACCATCGAGCTCATGTGCCATCCGGCAGAGGCCGAGCCCGACGGCCCGCAGCGGCAATGGGGTTACGCCGGTCCGGCCGAGGGCGAGGCGCTCGCAGCCGCAAGGATCAGAGAGCTGATCCACGCACGCGGCATCGAGCTCATCGGCCAGCGCGATCTTTGAAGGCTCGAATCCGATGGACGAAGCCGAGTTCGACAAGTTTGCCGCCGAGTATCGTGACCTCCATGCCGCGAACATCAAGCTGTCGGGCGAGAACCCGGAGTATTTCGCCGAGTACAAGATCAAGGACATTGCCGCCGAGCTTACGGGCGCGAACGCGGGGCTCGACGGGCGCGTGCTCGATTTCGGCGCAGGCGTTGGCTATTCGGTTCCATTTTTTCGCCGCCACATGCCTGCGGCCAGCATTACGTGCCTGGACGTGTCGAAGCGCAGCCTCGCCATCGGCGCGGCGAAGCATCAGGACGAGGCCGAGTTCCGCCATTTCGACGGCACGACCATTCCCTACGAAGCCGCAAGCTTCGACGTAGCTCTGGCGTCGTGCGTGTTTCATCATGTACCACCCGGGGAGCACATCGGCTTGCTGCGCGAGATACGGCGCGTTCTCAAGCCCGGCGGCACCCTGTTCGTCTTCGAGCACAATCCGCTGAATCCGCTGACGCGCCGCGCCGTAAATACGTGCGAGTTCGATGAGAACGCGGTGCTCATCATGGCACCGACGATGCGCAGCCGCATGCTCGAGGCCGGCTTCGGCACTGCGCGCATCCGCTATCGCATCTTCTTCCCGGCCCTCCTGCGCCGATTGCGCGTGCTCGAGCGCCATCTCACCTGGCTGCCGCTGGGTGCCCAATACTACGTATGCGCGAGCAGATAGTGCGTAACTGGATCTATGTCGCGCTATTCCTGCTCGTATTGCTTCCGACGTATTGGCCCACCGTCTTTCACGAATACGGCTTCCGGGACGACTATTCGCACTTGCGCGAAACCCGCGAGATTCCCGAACACCTGATTCGCTTTACGTCCTCTTACGGACGCCCCGTATACGGCCCGCTGCTGGTCGCCACGGTGCGCCCGCTGGATGGACAGGTCGCGAATCTCGAGTGGTTGCGACTCGGGGCTGTTTTCCTGCTCGCGCTGGTGGGTATGGTCCTGATGCGGCTGCTGCAGCGGGCGGGATGGTCCACGTTCGAGAGCGCGGCGGTCGGGTTGTCGATCGGGATGTTGCCGGCCGCGCAGATGACCGTCGGGTGGTCCATTGCGTGGCCACTTGCGTTGGCGTTGTTGCTTGCGCTCGGCGGCTTCGCCGCCACCGACGCCGCGCTCGCGCGCACGGGCTGGCCGCGGCTCGGCGCATGGGCCGCAGGATTTTTCGCCTATCTCGTCGCGGGACTCATCTATCAACCGAGCGCACTGTTCTTCGTGGTGCCGCTGGCTGCGGCCCTGCTGCTCAAAAGCGATCCGGCGCGTGCACGGCTCGGCTGGTGTGCCGCACACCTGGCAACCGGGCTCGGCGGCATCGCCACGGGCTTCGTGGCGATGCGAATGGTGTTCGCGCTCGGCTGGCTCAAGCAAGCCACCGTATTCGGGCTCGAAACCGATCCGCTCGCGAAGCTGGTCTGGTTCGTCTCCGGGCCGGTTGCCAACTCGCTCGGGCTGTTCGTACTGCGCGACCGCTTCGATACACCACTGGCATTCTGGGTTGCCGTCGTGCTCGTCACCGCGTTGATCGCGGCGGGCTTCCTATGGCGCGTGAATCGAAAGCCCGTCGACAATTGGACTGCGCTGTTCTGCCTGTTCGTGCTTCCGTTCGTTGCGTTTGCGGTCAATCTGGTGGCGGCCTTGCGGGTGCCGAGCTACCGCACCACCTACGGACTCGCCGGCCTGGTGGTGGTGTTCATCGTGTATGCGCTTGGCAGCTTGCGCGCGGGCGGGCGCATCAGCCGCAGCGCGCACTATGCCGCGCTGAGCCTGATGCTCGTTACCGGCGCCGTGGCCGCCAATCGACACGCCTACACGCTCATTGCCGAGCCCCAAGGGTGGGAGTGGCAAATCATGCTCGATGCCGCGAGTCGGTTCGAGCCCGGCATGACGGTCTACGTGATCCACTCTTCCACGGAAAATCGCGCGACGCAGCGAACCTTCGCCGACGAGTTCGGCTCACTGTCCTCGGACACCGACTGGGCCGTGGAGGCGATGTTCAATTGTGCGTTGCGACGGCGTTTTCCGTCCGGGATGCCCGCGAGCTCCTACACGCTCAGGGCAGGGCCGGAGGCGCCGCACGGCGGCACCTTCGATCTCGTGATCGACATGCGAAAGCTCCGCCAGCACCGCGCGGATTGACCCATCCGCCTCCATGAACGCGCTACTGTTCGAGCCGGTATCCCTGCGCAAGCTGACGTTGGCGAACCGCATCGTCGTCGAGCCGATGACGCAGTTCTCGCGCGCTGGGGGTGAATCTCGCCTATCCGCAGCAGTATGAACGCGCGCATCCATCCCGCTCGCATGGGGCAGGAATCAATGCGCCGGGTAACGCTGCGCCTGGCGCCACGATGGAGGTCCGGTCGACGTAGAACGAAGCACCAACGAGCTGGCGGTCCCACGCCGTAAACCGAAGGAGGAGTCAGCAGTCATGCGATACCTGCAAGTTGCAGTCTCAGCGGCCGTGATGTGCCTCGGCCCCCAGCACGCCGCACAATCGCAGGAGCGGTTTCCGAACAAGCCGGTGCGCATGATCGTCGGCTTTACTCCCGGCAGCGAGATCGATGTCGTTGCCCGTCTGCTCGCCGAGCAGCTCTCGCAAGGCTGGGGTCAACGGGTCATCGTGGACAATCGCACGGGCGCGGGAGGAACGGTTGCCGGCGCCATCGCCGTGCGGGCCGCGCCGGATGGCTATACCTGGTTCTTCAAGCCGCGACGCTTCTAGCCAAACAGAGCGATCCTTCCGTTTCCGCCCGGCATGAGCCGCGAGCGCATTCGCACGTGGACCTGGCCCACGGCGCTGGCGATTCTTACCACGAGCGGTCTCATCTCGGCGCTCGTGTCGGAGGCATGGGGCGACGTGTGGTCGTGGCTCGGCCTCGGCATCCCGGTTCTGGTCATCGGCTGGTTCGCTTGGCATCCTGAGCGACCCGGTTCTGCGCCGTATTCATCCAGGTAGCTCTCATGCAACGACCTGCCCCGGCCCTGCTCGCTCCCGGCGCCATTCGCACCTGGTCGTGGCTGCACAAGTGGAGCAGCCTCGTCTGCACGCTGTTCATGCTGCTGCTGTGCCTGACCGGGCTGCCGCTCATCTTTCACCACGAAATCGGCCACCTGCTCGGCACCGAAGTCGAGGCGCCGGCAATGCCGCCCGGCACGCCGAAGGCGGGGCTCGACCGAGTCCTGGAGGTCGCGAACGCCCGCCACCCCGACCGGATCGTTCAGTTCGCGTCGCAGCCCGAGGACAGCACCGACTTGTGGTTCGTCACGCTCACGCCGACCCCCGAGCCCACGGAAGATTTCCGCTCCGTCGCCGTCGACGCACGCACCGCCGATATCCTGGCCGAGCCGCGTTTCGACGAAGGCTTCATGTATGTCATGCTCAAGCTGCACGTCGACCTGTTCGCCGGTCTGCCGGGCAAGCTCTTTCTCGGTTTCATGGGGCTGCTGCTGGTGATCGCCATCGTCTCGGGCATCGTGCTGTACGGCCCGTTCACGCGCAGGCTCGATTTCGGCGCAGTCCGGCGTGGCCGCACCTCGCGGATCAAATGGCTCGACCTGCACAACCTGTTGGGAATCGTCACGCTGATGTGGGCGCTTGTCGTCGGCGCGACCGGTGTGATCAACACCTGGGCCGACCTGCTGGTGAAGTACTGGCAGTACGATCAGCTGAGCACCTTGCTCGCGCCGTACCGCGACCAACCCGTCGTCGCGAGCAGCGAGCGCGCGTCGGTGCAGCGCTCGCTCGACGCGGCGCTGGCAAACGCGCCCGGCACGACGCTTTCGTTCATCGCCTTTCCCGGCACGGCCTTCTCCAGTCCGCACCACTACACCTTCTTTCTACGCGGCAGCGCGCCGCTCACATCCCGCCTGCTGCAGCCGGTTCTGGTCGACGCCGAAACGGCCGCGATTACCGCGGCACCGAAACTGCCGTGGTACCTGACCGCGCTTCTGGTCTCGCAACCGCTGCACTTCGGCGATTACGGCGGCATGCCAATGAAGATTCTATGGGCGCTGCTCGACATCATCACGATCGTGGTGCTCGCAAGCGGACTGTACTTGTGGCTGAAGAAGCGGCGCAACGCGCAAGGCTTCGCGGACGAATCGAACGTCGCGCCGGCGGGCGCGATGGATTGACGGCATGCGCTGTCCCGGCCGCGATCGCCAGCCGGGGAAAGCTGTCGCGGCGTCGCCCGCCTACCTCTCTGCTGCCCGTGCTTGGGGATGTCGTCAATCCAGCTTCACGCCCGCCAGTTTGACCACCTTGGCCCATTTCGCGATCTCGCGTCGCGTCTGCGCCGCGAATTCTTCCGGAGAGCTGCCTTCGGGTTCGATGCCGAGCGAGACCAGACGTGCGCTGACCTCCGGCTGCCGGACCATTGCGGCGAGTACGCCGTGCAGTTTCGTGATCACCGCGCGGGGCGTGCCGACCGGTGCGACGATGCCGTACCACGACGTCACCTCGTAGCCGGGCACCGTCTCGCCGATCGTCGGCAGCTGCGGCATGGCGGACATCCGCTTGGCCCCGGTTGCGCCGAGCGCGCGCAGTCTGCCGGCCTTGACGTGCGGCACGGCGCCGGAGAAACCGGTAATCAGCATCTGCACCTGCCCGCCGATCAGGTCCGTCAGCGCGGGGCCCGCGCCCTTGTAGGGGACGTGAATGATGTTGATGCCCGCCATGTGCTTGAACAGCTCCGATGCCAGGTGCGCCGTCGAGCCGACGCCCGAGGATGCGAAATTGATCGCTCCCGGCCGTGCCTTGGCGAGCGCGATCAGCTCCTTGACCGATTTCACCGGCAGCGACGGATGAACCACCAGCACGAGCTGGCTTGCGCCGATGCGGCTGATGAACGCAACATTCTTGAGCGGATCGTACGCGAGGTTGGGACGCAGATTGGGTGAGATCGCCATCTCGCCGTTGGCGCAGAGCGACAATGTGTAACCGTCCGGCGCTGCCTGCGTGAGCGAGGTCATGGACACGGTTCCGCCTGCGCCCGGCCGATTGTCCACGACGACCTGCTGCCCGAGGGCTTCGGACAGATGCTGGGCCGCGAGTCGCGCGGTGATGTCGGTGGGGCCGCCCGGCGAAAATCCGACCAGCAAGCGAATCGGCTTCGTCGGATAGTCCTGGGCACCCGCGGCGCCGGCGCTCAGCGCCAGTGCGCAAACGATTGCGATGCGTCTTGTCATGACAACTTCATCTCCTGGATCGGATTGACTCCGGCAACAAGTCGTGGCTGTAGGAGCAGTCGATTATCTCGCAATACGTCTCTGCCAGGCGACAGCATGTTGGCCGATGAACAACCGGCATCGCAGGACACGAGGAGAAAGCGTGGCCGCGCGGGATCGGTTTTCAGCTTCTGGCGCAGCGCGGCCAATTAGTATCATGGCTTGCATTTTCGGATTGTGGCTGCTATTACCTTTGCCGAGGAAGGGAAGCCGCGGTATCGAACCCAATGTCGAAGGTTCATATCAGGCAGTTGCAGCACTGCCAGCGGCACGCGCGTACCTTTCCGTCCCTCGCCCGAACGCTTTCTCCGTGATATGCCGCAACACTATCACCACGGTCTGGTCGCCCTTTCGATTCTAGTCGCCATTCTGGCGTCGTACACAGCGCTCACGCTCGCCGTTCGGATCCGACTTGCGACTGGCTGGGCGACGCGAGCGTGGTTGGTCGGGGGCGGATTTTCAATGGGGATCGGAATCTGGTCCATGCATTTCGTCGGTATGCTGGCGCTGTCCTTGCCGGTGCCCATTGCTTATGACTTGTGGATTACGCTGCTTTCTCTCGTCATTGCAATTGCCGCCTCGACATATGCCTTGTACATCGCAAGCCGCAAGACGATTGCGCGAGCCGCCCTGGTCACTTCAGGGATCGTAATGGGCATCGGCATCTGTTCCATGCATTACGTGGGTATGGCCGCGGTGAAGATTCAACCGGCGATCACCTATCAATTCTGGTGGGTCGTTGCTTCGTTCGCGATCGCGATCGGAGCATCGCTTGCTGCATTTTGGATCGTGTTCACCACACAGGAAGAAACCGGCTGGTCGCGCTATCGGCGGATATGGGGCGCCACTGGTATGGGCCTCGCGATAGCCGGCATGCATTACAGCGGAATGGCGGCAGCCCGATTTCCAGCCAACGCGACGACGGGAACTGCTGCGCTGATCGATAACGGTTGGCTTGCCGGCGCCGTGGCGGTCGTGACTCTGTTCGTTTTGCTCACCACCTTGCTCCTTTCATTCCTGGAAGCCAAAGCCGCGAGACATGCTGCTCGAATGCGCGCCTCTCTGTCGGAAGAAGTTGAAAGCGGCCGGGCGAAAGACCAGTTTCTGGCGATGCTGGGACATGAATTGCGTAACCCGCTTGCTTCGATCTCCAACGCAATCTTCTTGCTCGACCGCGCCGACCCGGCCAGCCAGGAATGGCGTTTTGCGCGCGATGTCATCGGGCGCCAAACCACCTATTTGACGCGGATGGTGGACGACCTGCTCGACGTGGGACGCGCGGTGACGGGGAAGCTCTCCCTCAGTCGGGGACCGATGGATCTCGGTGCAGCGGTAGAAGGCGGTGCCAACTCGATTCGCGCAGATAGGAGATTCGGAAACCGCCGACTCGAATGCCGGGCGACGAGCGTCTGGGTCAATGGCGACCGCACTCGAATCGAGCAAGTCGTCACCAATCTGGTCAATAATGCCGTGCAGCACACGCGGTCGGACGGCTCCATTCGAATCCAGGTGAATGCAACCGAATCTCATGCCGAACTGATCGTCGCGGACGACGGAGCGGGAATGGAGCAGGAGACGATCGCTCGAGCATTCGACCTGTTTTTCCAGGCGGAGCAAGGGGTCGACCGGCGCCGAGCAGGACTGGGGATAGGGCTCACTCTGGTCCGACGAATTTTGGAGATGCATGGCGGAACGGTCAGTGCGGCAAGCGACGGTCCTGGGAAGGGCTCTACCTTCACTGCGCGCGTACCGCGAATTGCGACCCCCATTGAAAGCAGCGATACGCGAACGCCATCGTTGGAGCATCCTGTGCGAAGGATCATCGTGGTCGAGGATGCGCTTGATTCGCTCCTCACTCTCCAGCAAATCCTTCAAACCCACGGCCATTCCGTGCGCACTGCATCGAATGGCATGGCCGGTCTTTCACAGATCATGGAATGGAAACCGGACGTCGCCATCGTGGATATCGGACTTCCAGAAATGAGTGGCTACGAGATCGCGGCGCGTGTTCGTGCGTCCGGGCTGTCGACGTTTCTCGTTGCGCTGTCAGGCTATGGCCAGAGCGGTGACAAGATGAGCGCTCGCGAGGCCGGATTCGACATTCACCTGACAAAGCCGGCCGACCCTGGACACTTGCTCGAAATTGTTTCTCTACAATCGCGCTAAATTGTCAGCCGCACGGCCTCATGTGCCCTCCCCCTGCGGCTATAACGAATTCCCCCACTTCGCCGTCACGTTCCACGTCAAAGGAGCAAACATGGGTCTCACCGCAGAGGTCGCCAATTACATCACCTCGGCCAAGTTCGAGGACTTCACGCCCAATGCTGTTTTCGCCGCACGTCATGGCATCATCGATTGTGTCGCCTGTGCGCTCGCGGGCGCCAATGAGGATCTTACGAAAATCCTCGTCGGGTTCGCCCAGGACACGGGCAGCGGAAATTCGGGATCGACCCTCATCGGCCAGAATATGAAGGCTTCTGCGCCCATGGCAGCGCTCGTGAACGGCGCGATGGGCCATGCCTTGGACTACGACGACATCGCGCGTCCCTTCAAAGGCCATCCCAGCGTCGTTTGTTTGCCGCCTGCTTTGGCGGTTGGCGAGCAAGTGGAAGCGTCGGGCCGCGATGTCATGGCTGCGTATATGATCGGCTTCGAAGTCGGCTGCGCCATCAATACGGGAATGGGGGTGGACTATGCCGACGATCTCGGCTGGCACCCGACGGCCCCGGTGGGCACGCTGACCGCGGCGGCTGCCGCGGCCCGACTGCTCGGGTTGAACGAACAGCAGACCGCAATGGCCCTTTCACTCGCGGCCTCGAACGCCTGCGGCCTGCGCGAAAACTTCGGCACGATGACCAAGCCTTTCCATGCCGGCAATTCGTCGCGCGGGGGCGTGACGGCCGCGATGCTGGTGAAGCGCGGTTACCAGGCGGCGACCACCGGGCTCGAAGGCCGCTTTGGCTTCATGCACGCATTCTCGGGCGGCCGGGGCGAGGACGTGAACAAGCCGCTGGAACATCTCGGCAAGCGATTGTTCCTCGAACAGCCCGGCGTGACGATCAAGAAGTATCCGTGCTGCGGTTCCACGCATAATCCGCTCGATGCCTATTTCGCTCTCCGGAAGGACAAGAAGATCGATCACCGTGACGTCGAGTCGGTGGACGTGCTGGTCGATTTCGATCCACCGCGTTCGCTTATCCACGCTGATCCGCACAACGCGCTGGAAGGTAAGTTCTCCATCCAGTACACCATCGCAGCCGCACTCGTGGACGACAAGGTAGGCTTGGGACAGTTCGAGGGCGACCAGCAGGTGATGCGCCCCGAGATCCGGGCGCTGATGCCGAAGATCAACATGAGGCGCAATCCCGGCTACGAAGGCAAGCCCTCCTGGGTCGAGGCCTACAACGAGGTGCGCATCACGTTGAAGGATGGCACGGTGCTCGCGCAAGGACAGAACCGCAACTTCGAAGGCCCGGTCGTCGGCGTTACCCCACAGGGCATGGACATGAAGTTTCGCGACTGCGCATCGAAAGCGCTTCCGGCGGCAAAAGTGAACGAAGCGCTCGAAATCCTCCACAACCTGGAGACGCAGCCCAGCATTGCCCCCTTGATGAGTGCGGTGAGCGGCAGGTAGCCCGCTTCAGTTCGAGACTCGAGCAGCAAGGCGAATGGGTGCCCCTGGTGATTCCGCTCGTCGTGGTAATGTTTGGTGAATACGGCCGAGCCGGCGGATGCTGCGAATGACGTCGGCCTGCGTCTAAACGAGCCACTCGGGCCGGTTCGATCCCAGCACGGGCGACGCCTTATCCCAATACGGCTTGGTCTCTGACATGCGCAGCACCGGACCGAGATGCTTGAGCGTGCCATGGCCGCCGCTCGATTCGATCATGATTGCGTCCAGCTCGGGCTGGGTCAGCCCCATGTCGGGCTCGGTATAGCGGACGTGTCCTTGCTTATGGAGATACATTCCGGAGCGG
Organism: Betaproteobacteria bacterium; assembly: GCA_009377585.1. Taxonomy (NCBI): domain Bacteria; kingdom Pseudomonadati; phylum Pseudomonadota; class Betaproteobacteria; species Betaproteobacteria bacterium. The sequence continues at coordinate 17,961 of WHTS01000006.1, read as the reverse complement.
CATAGCGAGACCCGGACATGGTAGGAGCCACCCTCGCGAGCGCGCCGCGCGAGAGCGAGCAGCACGCCGTAGGCGCCGTTGTAGCCGGTCGTGTAGTCGCATGCGGAAGCCGGCAGCAGCTTCGGGCGCTCGTCGCCGTTGTCGAGGCAGATGCCGGTCGCGCATTGCGCGATCTGCTCCCATCCGCCCCGTCCCGAGAACACGCCGCCCGCGCCGTAGCAGCTGATCGACAGATAGACGATACCGGGACGTTCGGCCGCGAGCTGCTCCGGAGTGAGCCCGTGCTTGTCCATGATGCCGGGACGATAGCCTTGGCTGAATACGTCGGCTTCGCGCACGAGCTTCTTGAGCGTCGCCAGGTCGTCGGAATAGTTGAGGTTGAGGAAGCAGCTGCGCTTGCCGTGGCTCGTGTCCATTACGTGCTCGGGTACCTGCGGCAGGTGCGGCGCGGCGACCATCAGCACGTCAGCGCCGTTCTCGGCCAGCGTGCGTGCCGCGATCGGACCGGCGAGAATACGCGTCAGATCGAGCACCTTGATGCCCGCAAGCGGCCGCTCCCCGCCGGGAAACGGAATCGGGTCGCTATCGCCGATCTTGACGATCTCCACCAGCGGTCTTGCTGCGAGCATCTTTCCATGCGGGTGCTCGAGCCACTCGGCGTTGGAGCGCACGATCGAGCCGCAGGCACGCGCCGCCGCGACCGCCTCCTCCAAGTCGGCCGAATCCCATTTCGCGATAGCCTTGGCCACTGCGTCCGCGTTCGATTCGCAGCCGAGCACGCCGATCACACGATCGTGCAAGTGCGGCAGGTTGAAGTGCGGCAGGTACCAGCGCCCGTCCTTGCATCGCCACGGCTGGGTGATAGAGCGCATGTGGAGCATCGATGGTGACGACGGCACAGGCTTCCAGCCGCCCTCGGGGGCCGGCTGACTGAGGTACTTCGAGCTCTGGCAGGTAGCAGCTGCATGACGCACGTCGAGTGCGACCTTCTGGCGCCGACCGGTTTTCATTTCGTGGATATCGGTTACCGCCACGCCGATACCGGCGAGGATGTTCGCCGTGGCTTCGCCGATCCGGAAACGCGCCGAGAAAACGGGATCGCCGCCCGCAATCGTTACTTCGCTGACCGCGGGCATGCCGCGACCGCGGATGCCCAAGACTTCTTCGAATCCTGCCTTCATGGAAACGACTCTCCTCGAGAAAGGACCCTGGCATTCTCGGCGCACAGGCGGGCCCGTGTCCATCATCCACGCCGACCGGCAGCCCGAGCTTGCCGGCACGCCGAGCCGCGATATGGCTTACCGCGTTGTCAGGAACCAAACTTTTCCGGCGGAATATTCCGCGAGCAAAACATCACAGCGGAAGACGCCAGGAATTGCGGGCGTGCTCGCTGTTGACGATATCGAACTTGACGCCGTTCGGATCGACATACTTGCGCTGCGCCTGCTTTTGCGCAGCCTCCGTAACCTTGCCGCCTTCGAGCTGGCCGCGGTTCGCGAAGCGCTTGGCGACATTCTCGTCGCTATCTGCATAGACCGCGCCGCTGCGCTCGGCATTTGCAGCCGTTAGCTCGACGTCCTCAGCGATGAAACCGAAGTGAGGCAGCCCTTCGTGGCCGAGCGCTTCATGGCTCGTCTTGTTGTTCAGGATGGCAAGACTGATCACACCATCCGAAAGCATCACCGAGCTTGCCGATTCGCGCACACGCTTCATGCCGAACGCTTGCTCGTAGAACTTGGCGGCGGCATCGGTATCCGGAACCGCAATCGCGATATGGCGCAATTTACCCATGTCTGTTCTCCGGCGCGTGGCAGGCTTGCCGCAGCCCGATTGTATGCCGACAGCGGGCCATGCAGTGCCGTCTATCAGAAGGCGAACTGCTTCGACACCGGGCTCGTTGGCCGGCGTGGTCGCTGCTCAACCGGCTGCTGATGCGGGCGGCCGCGCTCATGGCTGCAGCGCCTTCATCAAAGCGCCCACGTTTTGACGCCAGGGGCCAAGAATGCTTGCGGCAATCGATGGCCCGTCATCGGGGTTTCGACTGCAGTCCGACAAGCCATTCGCCCGGACCGGGGAGCCGCAACGCAGCGGCGAGGCCCGCAGCGCATTCCCTGCAATTCGAATATAACCGCAAACACGGCAGCCATCTCTCGATGTGCGGGGTTCGCTATTGCCGGAGGCGCTCGCGGACATCGACCATACATCGTGACTGTCGTTCTTGCATCCTTCATTGGCAGCGCCGAGGGAAAGGGAAGCCAGGTGCAGGAAGTGGCTATCGCCATCTCCCGCATCGTCGGATCGATGGTGAACACAGGAGGTGGTATGGAAATTCCGGAGCGGATCGTCGAGGGTAAGGTCGTCGTGGTAACGGGCGCGGGCGGCGGGATCGGTTCCGCGATCGCGCGGCTGATGGCCGAACAGGGCGCGCGCGTGGTCGTGAACGACGTGGGCAGTTCGGTGCACGGAGACGGGCGCAGCGCGAGTCCCGGGCAAAAGACCGTGGACGCCATCCGTGCCTCGGGCGGGGAGGCTGTGCTCAGCACCGACAGCGTGGCCGACTGGGACGGCGCCCAACACATCGTGCAGTGCGCGCTCGACAGCTACGGCCGCATCGATGCCGTCGTCAACAACGCCGGCATTTTGCGCGACGTGATGTTTCACAAGATGACGAAGGAAGACTGGGATCTTTCCATCGGCGTCGTACTGACGGGCTCGGCCTACGTGAGCCTGGCGGCCGCGCCTCACTTCCGCAAGCAGAACGGCGGCGCCTTCGTGCACCTGAGCTCGACCTCGGGTCTCATCGGCAACATGGGCCAGGCGAACTATGCCGCCGGGAAACTAGGACTGGTCGGTCTGTCCAAGGGCATCGCGATCGACATGGCGGCATTTCGCGTGCGCTCGAACGTGATCGCGCCGACCGCCTTCACGCGCATGACCGAATCGATCCCGGCCAAGACGCCAGAGCAGCAGCAGCGCGCCGCTCAGCGCGAGGTCATCGCGCCGGAGAAGAATGCGCCGCTCATCGTCTTCCTGTGCAGCGATCTCGCGCAAGACATTTCCGGCCAGGTGTTCTACTCGCGCAAGAACGAAATCATCCTGTTCAACCAGCTGCGTCCGATCCAGCGCGCCCACCTCAGCAGCGGCTGGACGCCGCAGCTGATCGCGCAGCACGTAGTACCGGCGTTCCGGAAATCCTTCGTTCCGGTCGACATGACGCGCGAAGTCTTTTCGGGCTACCTGCCGTAGCGGGCTTATGCACAGGGCGACTGGGTTCATGATCGCAATCCCGGCTCGTGTTCCAGTGTTGTCCAAGGTACTTGCGGGAGAGGGATGGAGATGGTTTACAAAGCTGTCAGAGGATGCGCATGACCAAGCTGCCTCTGGAAGGCATTCGCGTCATCGATTGCTCGCACATTGTCGCGGGGCCGTTCACCTCGATGCTCCTGGCGCAGGCCGGCGCGCAGGTCATCAAGCTCGAGCCACCCGCAACCGGCGAGCGCTTGCGCCGTGGAGCCTCCATCCCGAACGCCATCGGCGAGCGCGCTCCGCTGAACTTTATTGCGCTCAACCGCGGCAAGCTGGGTATCACCCTGAACCTGAGGGACCCGCAGGGCAAGGAGGCGTTCAAGAAACTGGTGGCGGTCAGCGACGTTCTGGTGGAGAACTACCGCCCGGGCGCACTCAAGGAGCTCGGGCTTTCCTATGATGTGCTGAAGGCCGTCAACCCACGGCTCATCTATGCTTCCATCTCCGGCTTTGGCAAGCGCGCCGACCTGCGCGGCCCGTACTCCGGCTGGACGGCCCACAATCCGTCCGCACAGGCGATGAGCGGCTTGATGGATGGGAGCCGCCTACCGGGTGGCCCACCCATGCAAGTCGGCGCACCCATCGGTGACACCATCCCCGCGCTTTGGACCGCGTATGGCATCACCCTTGCGCTGCGGCAGCGCGAGCAGACCGGGACAGGCCAGTTTCTCGACATCGCCATGTACGACACCATGAGCATGCATAACTACGGAGCGGTCGCGGCTGCAGGCGTGAGCAGCTCCGGCACCGAGCGTCGCCACCAGGAACTCGGTCCGAGTCACCGACTGTCCGCAGCTTGCGGCACGAGACATGTTCGTGGAGTTCGAGCACCTGGGCCGGACATTCCGTCTGCTGGGCGACCCGATCAAACTATCGGATGCGCCGTGCGCGTCGGGCCGGCCACCGCCGCTGTTGGGCGAGCACAACGAGTATGTTTTTGGCGAGATCGCCGGATTCAGCCCGGATCAGATCCGGGAGATGAAGGCGAAACGCGTGCTGTAGTTCTCGCGAACCCCGCTTGTGTTCGCCAATACGACGCAATATGCTGAAGTCAGATAGGAGGGCTCATGCTGGAAAACATGTCCGAGAGGGAACGCTTCGATCGCATTCGGGTCCGACGAGGATTTGGGCACCATCGTCGTGACGCAGAACCTGATCGACGAAAACCGCAAGGCGCTGGACTGGCCCGAGGCGCCATTTCCGGTTCTGCATGCCGCCAAAATGGATTCCACGAAAGAATTGTTCCTGGCCCGTGTCAATGCCAGGAGCATCCGTCAGTTTTTCAACCCGCCGCTTCCAGGCAAGAAGATCCACCTCAAGATGCGCATCGTCGACAAGTATCTGCGAGCGGGCGCCCCGTATGTTGTCGAGGAGACAACCGCCACGGATGAGGATGGACGGAGAATCGAGGTCATGACCGTGCATCAGCTTCTGCGTACCAGGAAGGTAGGTGAGAAATGGGCTTGACCGTCGCCGATATCGAGGTGGGGACGGAGCTCGTTCCCTTGGTCAAGCGCATGACGCTGCAGAAGATGCGATGGTTCTCCGGCGGAGAAGGGCGGCCCAACAAGCTGAACCTGCATACGGACGCCGCCGCCGCCGAACGCGAGACAGGCATGAAGCAGCCATTCGCATCCGGCCGCATTTCAATGGGCTACGGCTGCGAGCTGATGTCCCGTTTTGTCGGACTGGATGTGTTCAGCCATAGCGGCACGATCGATTTCAAGTTTATAAAGCCCGTGATGCCTGAGGACACCGTCACCGTGCACGGGCGGGTGGCGGAGGTCAAGTCCGTTCCCCGGGGCGCGCTGGTCACCGTCGAAATCTACTGCGAGAACCAGAAGGGCGAGAAGACTGCGGTCGGCAGCGGCAGCGCTGTCGTGCCTGGCGACTAGTATGGTGAATCGTAAATTCGTCGTAATTCGTCATTCCCGCGCAAGCGGGAATCCAGAACGAGACTCCACCTGGACCCCCGCGTTCGCGAGGGTGACGAACTTCTGACTCAGGACACTAGATAGAAAGCCACTCAAATAGAAAGGTCGCTCGATCTCGAAAAGCTGCGAGTCGGGCAATTTTGCTATTTGAGCTTGATGTTGGCGGACTTGATGATCTTGGCGTAGTTGGCCATGTTGGTTCTTATCAATGCAGAGAACTTGTCCGGCCCGAGGATGAAGGGCTCCACGCCCTGGCCGGCAAGCTTTTCCTTGAATTCGGGCGTGCGCTGAATTTTGGCAATGTCGCTGGCTAGCTTTTTGACGACTTCCTGAGGTGTGCGCGCCGGTGCAAGAATTCCGTAGGTGACCTTTGCTTCGATCCCCGGCATACCGCTCTCGGCGAAGGTAGGGACCTGCGGCAGTGGCGGAAAGCGGCTGTCGCCCGAGATGGCGATACCCTTGAGTTTGCCGCTTCTGACGAGCGGAATGGTGGCGACGGGGCTCATGATCGCCAATTGCACTTGGCCTCCGACGACTTCGATGAGGGCCCGGCTCGTCCCTTTGTAGGGAATGTGCTGGATGTTGACTCCCGCCAGCATCTTGAATAACTCGCCGACGAGATGGCCCGAACCGCCTGCGGACGACGTGCCGTAATTCAGTGCGCCGGGTTTTGCTTTGGCCAGTGCGATCAACTCCTGCAAATTGTTGGCCGGCACCGACGGATTGGCCACCATGATAGTCTCGGTGGCTGCAACAGGGGCGACAGGCGAGAAGTCCTTGATGATGTCGTAGGGCGTCGACATGAAAAGCGGGTTGAGGATGAAGGTGTTGATGCCGGAGAACAGAAGGGTGTAGCCATCGGGAGCGGACTTGGCCACGATGTCGGTTCCTATCAGTGTGTTCCCACCAGGCCGGTTGTCCACAATCACCTGCTGGCCCCAACTTTCTGTCAGATACTGGCCGATAAGACGAGCCATCGTGTCGTTGCCCCCTCCGGGACTATAGGGGCTGATCAAGCGAACGGGCCTCATGGGATAGTGTTGCTGCGCGGCGGCTGAGCCGGCGATGACGAGCAACATGCTCGCGAGCACTATTCGCGAAACGGCAGCAACGGATTTCATCGTAGGCTCCTCCAGGATAGCGTGAATGACTCCGGCGCGATCGGCTCGCAACGCGTTGCTCCTCGTGTTCGATGCTGCCGCGCCGAAGGATTATAGAGACATCATCCCCCATTAGCGGTCAATGGCCTGACGGATTAGACATGTGGCGTGTTTGGAGGAATATGCTTGCTCCAACGAACGATTGCGGCAGACGCGAACCGGCTGCCCAAGGCGACAAGGGATGCCGACATACCCGAAGAGCAAGCTGACAGGAGGAAGCGCCATCGAAACACGACGCGAGCCGGGGCACACGGCCGAACGATCCGAAGACCGCGTACAGTCGTTCCTGACGCGCTACGCTTCCGAGCTGCGCTATGAGGACTTGCCCGCCGAGGCGGTGCACGCTGCAAAGGTCCGTATCATCGACACGCTCGGCGCATTGATCGCCGGCTTCGATGGAGCCCCCTGCCGCCTGGCGCGACAGGTTGCCGCTGACATGCAGCAGGCGAACGGTGCAACGCTGCTCGGCACGCGCAAGAAGACCAGCCTCGATATGGCAGCATTCGTCAATGCCACGGCAGCGCGCTTTCCTGAGCTGACCGACACCTACCACTGGCCTGGGAGCGGCTCGGTCTTACACCCGAGGCGATGTCAAATTGCATTGCAATGGCCGTGACGGCAAACGTCATTCTGCGGCAGGTTCGCGTGGATCACCTGACGATGTTCAAGGTGGCGGCCGCCGGGCAGGCTGCACGCACAGGCGTGTTCGCGGCGCTGCTGGCACGCACCGGGATGGAAGGGCCACACTTGCCGTTCGAGGGCCGGGCCGGCTGGTGCACGTATGTAGCGGGTGAAAACCTCTCGTTTCGCGCGTTCGGAGGCAAGGACGAACCCTTCAAGATTCTCGCGACGCGGTTGAAGATTCGCCCCTGCGCCGGGAACACGATCTCGTCCGTGCTGGCCGCCGAGAAGATTGCTCTGCAGGTGCCCGTCGAACACATCGAAATGGTGTGCGTGGAAGTTTACAAGGCGGCGAAAACGGCATCAGGCACGCTCGTCCCTCACCCCCAACCCCTCGCGAACGAGACGATTCTTCCGCACTTTCACGGCAACACCCAGTTCCAGATTTTTCCTGCAGGCTCCGGAGTGATGGGCAAGACGCCGGTGCAACCCCTGATGCTCCAGTACAAGGATCACCACACCGCGTACGGACCACTGGTCGCTGGAGCGCATGGGCTGACCTTCATCGCATTGCGCAACCGAACCGGCGATTCCGCTCCGGTGTATCTCGGCAAGCCGGGCTACAAGGAGAAGCTGAAGCCCAGCAGGCGCCGAAACTGGATATCTTCGCCAATCACCCTGTCGACGCGGCCTGTGCTTCAGTATCGCAGGGAGGCGTCGTGGGACCCGGTGTTCGAGCCCGAAAAGATCGACGACGAAATGTCGGCCCATCTGTTGAGGCTGGGCGGCGCAATGTCGACCTCGGGCCCGGATCCCAAGGCCGGTGACGGCTACTATGTATTCGTTGCCAACGGCAGTCTGGCGATGAACGGCGACACCTTGCCGGCATGGTCGATGGTATTCGTCGAGCCCACCGAAGAGGCATTCGAGATCAAGGCGGGTCGCAGTGGCCTCGAAGCCCTCGTGATGCAATTCCCCAAGGACGAGCATTGACGATGGTCGATGGTCGAGTCGGTGGTTCTGTTCGCTACCTCCCCGGGCAGCCAAAATCACCGCGGAGTGAGCTTCGATGTTGATCGTCGATTCCCAAGTGCACACGTGGGCCGCGGACACGCCGGAACGCCCGTGGTCCGGCGGTGGCGAGCCGCACCGGACAGTGCCGCTGACGAACGAGGACTTGTTGAAGGAAATGGATGTGGCCGGCGTCGACCGTGCGATACTCGTGCCGCCCGGTTGGGAAGGCTCACGCAACGATCTCGCGCTCGCAGCAGCGCGCGCGCATCCGGACCGGTTCGCGGTGATGGGCCGCATTCCCCACGATCGCTTATCCAGGTCGCAGGGTGCGCTGGTGGGCTGGCGCAAGCAGCCGGGGATGCTGGGCCTGCGCCTGGCCTTCAACACGCCCAAGGCGGCGGCGATCTTCAGCAGCGGTAAGCTCGACTGGCTGTGGAACGAAGCCGAGGCGGAGGGCGTGCCGCTGATGATCCTCGTATGGCATGCGGACGTGCATTTCGTCGACGCCATCGCCGCGAAACACCCACGGCTTCGAATCGTGATGGATCATTTGGCGTTGAAAAGCAGCCAGCGCGATGCGGCAGCATTTCGCGATTTCGACAAGCTGCTTGCGATCGCGAAGCGGCCGAACGTGGCCGCGAAAGCGAGCGCGCTGCCCTCTTATACCAGCGATCCGTATCCGTTCCTCTCGCTTCATCCGTACATCCGCCGAGCGTACGACGCATTCGGCCCCAAGCGTCTGTTCTGGGGCACGGACTTGTCGCGATCTCCGATTCCCTATCGCCAGCAAGTGACGATGTTTACCGAGGACTTGCCGTGGCTCACGACCGATGACAAGGAGTGGATCATGGGTCGGGGTATCTGCGAATGGCTGGGTTGGCCCGCAGATAACCGCTCTTCCGCCTCGCAGTAACGCGCCACAGCGAACTGAGCTGAGCCACGTCCGCGCGGCGGCCCATTGCGCTACGCTGCTGCGGATGGATCTCGGCTTTCGTCGAATCGTGCGTACTCCCAACGGCTCAGGCGTTGTGCGCGTGGTAATACGTATTGCGAAGCACCTTGCCGGGCAGCGCGCCGGTGTGCTCGGCGTTATCCAGCAGGACCTCGCCGTTGACGATCGTCGCCATGATCCCTTGCGCGGGCTCTTTCACGCGCCAGCCAGCGCCGGGAAAATCGTGGACGATGCTTTCCGGGAGTGGGCACACGGTGTCGGGATCGAAGATGACGATGTCGGCCGCCAAGCCGGGCCGCAGCAGGCCGCGATCGTACAGACCCAGCGCTGAAGCCGAATCGAAGGTGAGGCGACGGACGGCGTGCTCGAGCGTCATGATCTGCTTCTCGCGCACCCATTCGCCCAGGAGCCGCGTGCAATAGCCATAGCCGCCGTGGAATTGCACGTGCGCGCCGCCATCGGACAGTCCGACGATGGCGTTCGGATGCGTGAGGATTTGCTTCATCGCTTCGGTGTCGACGTTGATTTCCGACTGCACGAAGACGGTGTCGAGCTTCTCTTCGACTACGAGATCGAGGAGCGCATCGATGACTCCCTTGCCCTGCTCTCTGGCCAGTTGGCCGATCGTCTTGCCTTTGAGCCGCTTGTTCTTCTCGAGCGCCGGCTTCTCGACCCACATGTAATCCCACCACGTCTGCGAGTAGCCCGCCGCCGGCAGTTTGGTGCCTTTGTGCTCGACCACTTCCTCGTGGAGCTTCCGCCGCAGCGCGGGATCGTTGTAGGCGCGCAGCTTCTCTTCGTCCGCGGCGAGCAGGATGGGATGCCACGTCGGCGTGCCGCGGAAAACCTGGCAGTTGCGCATCGTGAAGGTTTGCGTGGTCCGATTCGGGCTGCACAGCGGGAATGCCCGGATCCCGGCTTTCGACGTTTCGTCGAGCCGCGCCATGTGCGTCTTCCAGGCGTCGGGGTCGCGGTAAGTCTGGCCGAGACTGTTGTAGATGACCGTGCGGCCCGTCGCTTCGGACAGGCGTGCCATCAAGCCCTCCTTGAGCTCTGGCGCGCGGCCGCCGCCGCACTGGACGATGCCGGTACCGAGCTCGCGCAAGACATCGGCGAGCGCGAAGATCTCTGCTTCGTCGGCCCACAGTGCCGGAATGTGCTTGCCTTGCGGATCGTAATGGCCTTTGTTGCGCGACACCGAAAGGCCGAGCGCGCCGGCCTTCATGCCGCCGCGCACGACCTCCTGCATCGCTTCGATTTCTTCCCTCGTCGCGGTGCGCTCCTGGCTCTCGTCGCCCATGACGTAATAGCGCACCGTCGAGTGTCCGATCAGATTGCCGACGTTGACGCCCAGGCGTCCCTCGAGCCTGTTCATGTATTGGGGGATGGTCTCCCACTCGATCGGAACGGTGCTGAGCACCTCCATCGGAATCGCTTCGACGTAGGAAAGAAATTCAGCGACGCGCTTCCCGGTTCCGGGTCGTATCGGCGCGAGCGCGAGCGAGCAATTGCCGAAGACGACCGTGGTCGCGCCGTGCTGCGGCGAGAAGGAGCAAAGCGGGTCCCAGGTGACCTGGGCATCGAAGTGACAATGATTGTCGACGAAGCCCGGTGAAACGACGCGACCCTCGGCATCGATCGTGCGCCTTGCGGCACCGTTCAGTTTGCCGAGCTCGGCGATCTTGCCGCCCTGCACCCCAACGTCCCCGCGGAAAGCCGGCATTCCCGAACCGTCGACTACGCGGCCATTCTTGATCAGCAGATCGTATGCCATCGTCGTCCCCTTTCCATGTGCAAGTTATGAACCGGCTCGGCCCTGACTGAAACCCACGGCTTGCCGTTGTCTCGCGTGAACTTCGATAGATATTGCCGGGTACTGATCGTCCAGAATCTCCTTGTCTCAGAACGCTGGATTTCGTGTGCTTTGTCGATCCACCGTCGCTCCGGCGTAGATGCCGAGCAGCGGCGGATGTAATACTCTATGCGCCGGGCTTATTCGACGCCGAATAAGGACTGATGGCAAGCCCCACTTTTTGCGATAACCGGAGACGGCGATGGCACGACTTCCCCTGGCAAGCCGCGAGAGCGCTCCCGAGAACCAGCGTGAGGCCTTCGATGAGATCGTCAAAACCGCGGGATCGGTCCCGCGCTTCGGTCCCGGTTCGGTGGTGCTTCATCTGCCGCACGCGCACCAGCGGCTGATGGGCTTCAACAGGTTCCTCCGCAGCGAGTCGTCGCTTCCGAAGAAGCTCCAGGAACTGGCGATGCTGGTGACCGCGCGCGAGCTCGATTGTCAGTACATCTGGAACGCGCATGCGGCATCGGCCCGCGCAGCCGGCGTGAGCGACGCGCTGGTGGATGCGCTGAGGGAACGCAAGGAATTGCCGAGGCTGCCCGACGACGAAACAGCGGTAGTGCGTTTCGGCCAGGAGTTCTTCCGCACACATCGCGTCAGCCGCGGCACATTCCAGCTCGCGATGGAAAAACTCGGGCAGCGCGGCGCGATCGAAATCGCACTCTTCCTTGGGAATTACGCTTCGCTCGCGCTGCTCGTGAATTCCTTCGACGGCGACCTGCCGACGGATCGGAAGGAGCCGCTGCTGCCGCTGTGAAAACGGCCAAGCTCACCACCGTTCAGCATTGGCACAAAAGTGGCACGCGCGATATCGAGTTTCGGTGGGGATCTCGCGCGATCAGCCGAGGGATACGATGGCCACGGCGAATGGGTGACTGCCGCGCGACGTCAGTCCATTCATGGAGACTGATTTGAGTCGGATACCTTGGCTGGACCCGGTTGGGACCGGTTCGGCGTAATTCTCCAGATCGTGTTCGACAAGTCATCGGCGACGATCAGAGCGCCGCGCGGGTCCACCGTCACTCCCACCGGCCGCCCGCGAGCCTTGCCGTCGCTGCCCAGGAAGCCGGTGACGAAATCAACCGGGTCGCCGGCGGGCCGGCCATCACGGAACGGCACGAAGACGACCTTGTAGCCGACCGGCACGCTGCGGTTCCAGCTGCCATGTTGGCCGACGAACACTCCCTCGGCGAAGCGCGCGCCCATTGCCGGATTGGAGAATGCCAAGCCAAGCGCCGCGACATGCGATCCCAGGCTGTAGTCCGGACGGATCGCCGAGGCGACCTTCTGCGGATCCTGCGGCTGAGCGCGTGGATCGACGGTCTGACCCCAATAGCTGTACGGCCAGCCGTAGAAACCGCCCTCGCGTACCGAGGTCAGGTAGTCGGGGACAAGGTTGGGTCCGATCTCGTCGCGCTCGTTCACTACCGACCAGAGCTGGCCTGTCCCCGGCTGGATGACGAGCGCAGTGGGGTTGCGAAGGCCGGTTGCATAGGGCTTGTGCGCGCCTGTTTGCGCGTCGATCTGCCAAACCATTGCGCGGTCGACCTCGGCATCCATCCCACGCTCGGTGATGTTGCTGTTCGATCCGATGCCGATATAGAGAAAGCGGCCCTCGGGACTGGCGGTCAGCGCCTTGGTCCAGTGATGGTTGATCGCCGACGGCAGGTCCGTCACTTTTGTCGGCGGTCCGCTCGCCTTGGTTTGGCCGTCGCGATAGTCGAAGCGCACCAGCGAATCCTGGTTGGCGACGTACAGGAAGCCGTTGATCAGGGCGAGACCATAGGGCGCGTTGAGGTTGTCGGCGAAGATACTCCGCGCCTCGTAGGCGCCGTCGCCGTCGGCGTCGCGCAGCAACGTCAGCCGATTGCCGCCCTTCACGGAGCCCTTGCCCTGCTTCTTGATGAAGTTCGCGATGAAGTCCTTGGGGCGCAACACAGGGGCGCCGCCGCCCGACCCCTCGGCTACCAGAATGTCGCCATTCGGAAGAACCAGAGTCTGACGCGGAATCTTGAGATCGGTGGCGATGGCTTGGATCGTGTATCCCTGCGGCACGGTCGGCCGATCGTCGCCCCAACCCGCCGGCCTCGAGATCACCATGCTGGGCAACAGGCCGCGCTTCGGTTCGGGCAGCGCCGGATTGGCGCCAAATTGCGGCGGCTCTGGATCGCTGCCGCATCCAGCCAGTGCCAGCACCATGATGCCGCCCAGCAGAAGGGACGAACGCATCATCTCATCTCCCTGGCAGGCAATCCGGAATAGCCGATCCAGGCTGCAGCGAGCGCAAGGAGCGTCACGATGATCGACAGATAGAGGCCTTCCGGCATCGTAGCCCAGGCATCCTTCGCATGGACGAGGGCGTTGACGAAGCCGAGCACCCACATGACGAGCAGCGCGACAAGATAGGTAACCGGCCGCCCGGTCCGAGCCGTTGCGCTGCGAAGTATTTCGATCAGCGCCCAAAGCAAGGCGAAGGCGCCGACAAGCAAGGCGCCGGCGATCAGCCACGCCGAGAAGTTGATCCACTGCACATGGAAGCTCGACCAGTAAGCGAAATCGCTGAGCAGTGCGCCCAGGAACAGCGGAAATGGAAATGCGAGCAGGATCGCGTGAAGCGGGTGGATCGGCCTCATATCAACTCGTCCGAGAATAGTGACCACAGAATCTTTTCCCGTTCCTCGACCCGGCCGCACTACTTGAAGGCTCATTGCGCGATGCGCCGGCCCTGGACGGGACGAGTTGCCTTCCTGCGGTCGGGTGGCCAGCCGCCGCCCTGACGCACCCAAGATGCCCGGTCGGGCGAAAATCGTCAATCCCTGGCAGGCCTCGGCATGACAGATGCGAATCACATGTCTGCCCGGCGCTTTGGAACGGAAGTGGTGATAGAAGGTGACGACACCGTGCACCTCGGCACGCGACAAGTTCAGCTCCATTTCCAATCCGCTTGCAGCCGGTTACCATATGCACGTACATGCATATGACAGTTGATTGTCGTGTCTACTGACGGTTTGCCGCATGGAAGGTGGAGAAAACGGTAACATTGGCGCTGATCGCTGGACACATGCACATTCGCGCATATGAGCAAGATCGCCATCCATCCCGCCTGGCGCTTCGAGACCGATAGCGGCGAGCAAATCGACCCTCGGCTGTTCCGCTTGCTGCGAGCCATTCGCGAGACCGGCGTCCTGAAGCAGGCCGTGATGGACACCAGGGTGTCCTATCGATACGCCTGGGACCTGCTGAAGCGATTGGAAGAGTCTTTCGGCAGTCCCCTCGTGCGCATGGAACGCGGCAAGGGTGCCACCCTGACTACGCTGGGAGAGAAACTATTGTGGGCGGAACAGCGCAGCGATGCGAGCCTCTTCCCCCATCTCGACAACGTTGCTTCCGAGCTGAATCTCGAGATCGGCAAGGCGCGCAAGGCGATGCAGGCCGTGATCCGCATCCATGCGAGCCACGGCTATGCGGTGGAGAAGCTGCCACAGTTGATGACGAATCACGGCCATTCGGACGTCGACCTGCAGTACATGGGCAGTGTCGACGCACTCGCTTCCCTGTGCCGCTCCAGTTGCGACCTCGCCGGGTTTCACGTCCCGCTGGGGGAGATCGGCCGAGGGCTGTGGGGGCACTATGCCAAATGGCTCAAGCCTCGCCAGGAGAAGATCATTCGACTGGTGATCCGAACGCAGGGCCTCATCGTCGCTCCCGGCAATCCGAAAAAGATCCGCAGCCTGAAGGATCTTTCCCGGCCCGGCGTACGATTCGTCAATCGCCAGCGAGGGTCGGGGACGCGAATTCTGCTCGACGGACTGCTTCGTTCGCTCTCGATCGATCCAACGAAGATCACGGGGTACGCGGGCGGAGGCGAATTTACGCACGCTGCGGTAGCGGCATTCGTTGCGAGCGGCATGGCGGACGTGGCCTTCGGTGTCGAACCAGCAGCGCGGCAATTCAAACTCGAATTTCTTCCTATGGCGAAGGAACGTTACATGCTGGCATGCAAAAACTCGTCCTTGCATCGAGGTGCAATTCAAGAACTGATTGCGCTACTCAAGGGCCCGGAGTTCCTGGAGATGGTGGGGCCCGTTCCGGGATATGCGCTCGACGCTCCCGGGACCATCAGCGAGGTGAAGGACATCGTTCCCGGTTGACGTCATGGCAATGCCGTCGCAACGCCGGTGGCCGTCTGGCGAGTGATCGCAGGCTTGGGATCGGCATATAGGAAAATGGCGCTGATTGCCGGTGGCCCGGCGGCGTAGAGGCGTTCGACACGCGCGGGGACTGCGACCCTGCGTCCTGCTGCGCCGTCGATGATGAGGCGCGTCGATTGCGCCTGCGCATGGACCCAGCCAGCGGCCTTGAAGTCGATGCCGCTGCGAGAGCGGCTGCGGCGAAGCGTCGGCGCCCGGCGTTAATCGCGCTGGAGCTCAATCCGTGGCGACCATCACATCGGAAGCCTTGATGACCGCATAGGCGGTGTCGCCCGTCTTGAGCTTCAGCTCGTCGACCGCCTCGTTGGTGATGGCCGCGGTCACTACGGTTCCACCCACGATCTCGATCTTGACATGCGCCGTCGTCGCGCCCTTGATGATACCCACGACGCATCCCTTGAGCATATTGCGCGCACTGAGCTTCATGCATTTCTCCTCAACGAGGTGCGAAACCGTGTCGCCTCGGAAGACTCTGGTCTTCGGTACTCATCGCGACCAGGAAAACGATCATCATCACCCGAACCGGAACGATCACGGCAACCCCGCGCCCGCTCGGCAGCGTCGATTCCGAGCGCGATTCGCGCCATGTGGCGAATCGGCTCGTAGCAGGCGTCGTCCACGGGTTGCAGTCGGGCGATGCCCCAGCTATTCAGAATCGATTTCCCTTCAAGCGAGCAGTGCAAGCTCGCGAGGCAATCCGTCACGCGAGCCCGCCAGCGTGCGGGCATCTGCGTCGACACGACCCAGGGTGGAGACGGACTGGGACCCAAGGTGTGCACGACCCGAATCTCGTCCGTCATACGCGTACGAGCTCGAACTTCCGCCTCCAACACGCTGCTATCGATCGCCGCTCCAGCTGTGGCTCCTGCAAGGATCATTTCCAGCGCGGCCTGATGCGAACCGGCCTCGACGACCTCGCCGAAGAAGTTCCACCGCAGCCCTTGCGACGCGAGGTGATAGCGCACCAGGTTGAAGCCGGAGTGCGATCGCGGCTCGTTGTAGGCCCATGACTTGCCCCGCAGATCGGCGAAGGTGCGAACATGGCTGTCGGCGCGGACCACCACATCGGAGAAATAGACAGCCGTGCCGCCATGTCGGGGATGATGCATGACCGGCGCAACACATGCGGCGATGGCTGCACCTCGGTCTGCCTTGTCTACATAAGGCAATCCGCAGATCCAGCACAGATCGATCTCGCCACGGTCGAGCATCCCTTCTCGCTCGTGCCAAGGCACGTCGTCGATCCAGTGCACGGGGATAGCCAGCTCCCGCCCGAGCAGAGCGACGATCGCCCGGCACATCCGGTCTGCGTTCGGCGCCATGCAGCTTGCGATGCGCAGGCAGCGCAATTCGTGATTCAACCCGCATTCCTTCGAGAACGATCCTGCTGGGCGATACCAAGAGCTGCGCTGCGCAGCCCACCGAGAGCGGCGCCGCACAGACCACGTTCTGAGAAGGATTGGAGCGGGACGCGCGTCGCCGTGAGCTCACGACGAACCGGACGGCACGCGTTCGGCGATTACTGCCGCGAGGGAGGACGCAACGAAGAGGCCAAAGGGTTCATGCTCGCCATTGTAACCACTCGTCGGGAAAAAGCATGCCGGTCGCGAGCCGAGGCCGCGCCACAACTTGTTGTGCGGTCGTTCCCTGGGACAGCGGCCGGTAAGTGCAGAAGAGGGGCAAACGCGTTGCGCTGCAAGAGAAAACGGCCCTGCACCGACAGGGCCGCTTCCGAACAAGCAACAGTCTAGAGATGCTTCAAGACCGCTTCGGCCGAGGAGACCTCGAACTTCCCCGGGGCCTCGACATAGACGCCTTTGACGACGCCGTGATCCACGACCATGGCGTATCGATTCGACCGCACGCCCATCCCTCGGCCGGTGAGATCCAGGTCAAGCCCCAACTCCTTTACGTACTTCGCGCTTCCATCGGCGAGCATGCGCACCTTGCCGTCGACCTTCAGGTGCTTGCCCCAAGCTGCCATGACGAAGGCGTCGTTCGTCGTCACGCACCACACTTCATCGACCCCTTTGGTCTTCAGGGCCTCAGCGTTCTGGATGAAGGACGGCACGTGCTTCGCCGAACAGGTCGGCGTGTAGGCGCCGGGAAGCCCGAAGATGACGATCTTCTTGTCCTTACTGGCTTCCGTTATATCGACCTCCTGGGGTCCTAGCGGACATCCAGTGCTTTCGTCAAAGCTTGTCGATTCCATGAGCTTGCCTGCGGGAAGGGTTTGACCAGCTGCGATCATGTCGTTTCTCCTGGTTGCTTCGATTGGTGCGACATCTACCAGCATATAGCATACGGATCCACCGCGGCCCAACCGTTTGGGAATCCGCCGCGATGGTGAGGCGGTACGCTCATCTCTCCGGCGCAGTTTGCCGAATAGGCAGAGTCCATCGTCAAACTGCTTCGTGGCACAAATGTGGCACAACGTGCCACGGGAAAGGGGCCGCGAAATAGTGGCAAGTAGTTGATTGTTTGGCAGGCCGTGCTGGGCTCGAACCAGCGACGAACGGATAAAAAGCCCCCGAAGATCTATTTGTATCCATTCGTCGCGCTTTGCCGCGGGCGGCTGGATGCTCCGGGTGTTCTTTTTGCGATGGGGCGTTCCAGCACGATCGGATATTGCGAAACCGATCGTTCCCTCAAGAACGAAGAAGGCGGCGGCTATACACGAGCGAGATTGGGCCAATCCCCCAAGTGTGCCGAGGATCATCCTATTGGCTTGCGCCTGAGCCAATCGACGATGTCGACTGAAAAATCAAAGCCCGGAATTGCTATGCACCGCATCGGATTCTACGCAGGGCTCTTCATCGTTGCAGCCGTCGGGTTGATGCTGCAGCTCATTCAGACACGCATCCTTTCCGTCGTCGGCTGGTACCACCTGGCGTTCTTCGTCATCAGC
>WHTS01000005.1:112759-144260 GCA_009377585.1 Betaproteobacteria bacterium | reverse complement strand
GGCGGGTCGCCATCGATTCCATATGCCGGACGCCCATACCGCTTCGGGCACTCGATCGCAGGCATAATTGCCAGCGAGCCGCGGTGGCGTTCCCGTCCCGCGATCGACCCACTCGGAGGAGCCCATGGCAGAGTCGCAGGAAGGCTTTCTCAGTCCGCAGACCGTGCTGGCTGAACTGAAGAAGAATGGCGTCACACACGTGTTGTGGCTGCCGGACAGCGAAACCAACTGGCTCTATACGTTGATGAAGGCCGACCCGTCGCTGACCCTCGTTCCCGTGAGCCGGGAGGGCCTTGCGTTCTCCGGCGCCGCCGGCGTTCATGCAGGCGGCGGCAAGCCGGTCATCCTCATCCAGAATACCGGCATGCTCGAGGCGGGCGATTCGCTGCGCGGGTGGGGATTGAGCCTCAACGTCCCGGTGGTCATGATGGTCGGCTACCGCGGCTACACGCGTCACGGCGTCAACACGGACACCGTTGCCGACTACACCGAGCCGTTCCTGATGGCGTTCGGCATCAAGTATTACCTCGTCGAGCGCGACTCGGATGCCGAGCGCATCTCCATCGCATTCGAGGAATCCCGCAAGAAGCGCCGACCCGTTGCCGTGCTGGTGGGCGACGAGTATCACGGTTTCAACTGATCAGGGGAGAGCGAATCATGATGCAGACAGCCGAGATGCTGAAGGTGTTCGCGCGCCACCGCGGTAATGCGATCGTCATTCCGGGGCGCGGCGGCAAACATTGGGTGCCGCTCAGCGACAAGCCGAACCGCGATCTTCCGATGGGCGACCCCGCGATGGGCGGGCACGCGATGTTCGGGCTGGGCGTGGCGTTGGCGCGGCCGCAGGACCGCGTCATCCTGTTCGACTCCGAGGGCGATCTCCAGATGAGCATGGGAGTGCTCGCCACCATCGCCGATCAGGCGCCGAAGAACTTCTACCACTTCCTGCTCGACAACGAGTGCTATGCCACGACGGGCGGGCAGCCGGTGCCGAACGCGAAGAACGTGAAGTACGACGAGCTCGCGCGCGCCTCGGGCTACCAGCGAACCTATTCGTTCACCAGCCTGGAGGAGTTCACCGGCGCGATCGGCGACATCATGAGCCAGCCTGGACCGGTGTTCGTTGCGATGAAGGTGCTGCCCGAGATCATCAACGAGGCGATCGGTCGCCGTCCACGCTGGCAGACACGTTCTCGCACGCAGGTGATCGAGGACTTGCAGAAGGAACTGGGGATCGTGGGTTAGTGGAGTGGGTTGAGGGCTACACCACCCCGGCAAGAACCACACCACCCCGGCGCTTCGCACCACCCCTCCTCGTGAGAGGAGGGGATACCACACCACCCCGGCGCTTCGCACCACCCCTCCTCTGAGAGAGGAGGGAGCTGCTTACATCCCCTCCTCTCGAACCCACTTCGCACTCCCCCGGCGTCTCTCTCAACGACGCATTACATCTTTGCCGCGGCGAGGTTGGTGCCGCCAACATTCCATCCGCCGCCGAGCGCCTTGAACAGATCCACCGCGCCGTTGAGCCGCTCGAGCTTGATTTGCGCCAGCCGGTCTTGCGCATCGAACAGCGAGCGCTGCGCATCGAGCACCGTCAGCAGATCGTCCGCACCTTCGCGATAGCGCACTTCGGCCAGCCGCAGCGCGTTCTGCGCCTTCGCCAGCACTTCGGCCTGCAGCGTTTCCTGTTGGGCGACCCGGCTGGCGGCCACCAGTGCGCTTTCGACTTCGCCGAGCGCCGTCAGGATGACCTTGCGATACGACTCGACCAGCTCGCGCTCGACCGATTCCGAGACGCGCACCTGGCCGCGCAGGCGACCGCCGTCGAAGATGGGCTGCAGCACCGACATCGCGAGCGAGATTGCCGTGCTCGGACCGCCGAGGATGGTCAGCAGCGCCGCGCTCGAGACGCCGGCCGCGCCGGTCAGCTGGATGCTCGGCAACAGGGCCGCGCGCGCGGCGGCGAGGTCGGCGTTCGCTCCGCCGAGGCGCGCCTCGGCGCTGGCGATATCGGGTCGCCGTACCAGCAGATCGGCCGGCAGCCCCGGGTCGATGACCGGCACTTGCAGATCGGCAATGCCGCCGGAGACGACGTCGAAGCCCTGCGGCGTGCGCCCGATCAGCACGGCGAGCGCCGCCAAGGTCTGGCGCTCCTGCTGCTCCAGCGGCATCAGCGCGGCGCGCTGCGCGAGCACGGTCGCATCCTGCCGCTCGACATCGAGTTGCGTGGCCACGCCGTTGCGGGCACGCGTCGCGACCAGCGCCTGGACCCGCTCGGCGATGGCGAGGTTGTCCCGCGCCAGCGCCAGGCGGCTGCGCAGCGAGAGCAGCTGGAAGTAGCCGGTGGCGACCCCGGCGATCAACGTGAGCTGGGCGGCATCGCGATCGTAGACCGTTCCGCGCAGTGCTTCGTTGGCGCCGCGCACGCCGGCGGCATTGCGGCCCCAGAGATCCACCTCGTAGCTCACGTTCAGCGTCGTGCTGCTCGCATCGCTCGTGCGGCTGCCGGCGTCGCCGCCGCTTGTCTTGCGGGAGGTGCCGAAGCCGAGGTTCAGAGTCGGAAACAACGACGCACCGGCGATGCCGACCTGCGCTTCGGCCTGGCGCACCCGCTCCATCGCGATGGCGAGGTCCGGGCTTCCGGCGAGCGCTGCCTGCACCAGCGATTGCAGCTCCTGCGAGCCGAATCGTTGCCACCAATCGGGCGACACCGCAATCGAGCCGGCCGGTATCGGTTCATCGTAGCGCGGCGCCATTGCGACGGAGGGCTGCAGCATGGGGCTCGTGGTCGCGCACCCGGTGAGCGCGATGATGGCGGCGGCGCAAACGGCAAGACGGAATTTCGGGTTCATGGTTTTCTACTCCGAAGACAAGGCAACGACGGGATCGAGGCCGGCGGCCTTGCGCGCCGGCATGTAGCCGAACACGAGACCGGTCGCAAACGCGCAGCCGAAGGCGAGCAGCACCGGATAGGCTGCAAACTTCACCGGTGTGCCGAACGAGCCGACGAGTGCCGCCACGCCGAGACCGGCCGCGACCCCGATAAGCCCGCCAAGCGCCGATACCGCCAGCGCCTCGGTCAGGAACTGCTGCAGGATGTCGCGCATGCGCGCACCGGTCGCCATGCGCACGCCGATCTCGCGCGTGCGCTCGGTAACGTTGACCAGCATGATGTTCATCACCCCGATCCCGCCGACCAGGAGTGAGATCGCGGCGATGGAGCCGAGCAGGACAGTGAGTGTGTCCTGCGTCTCCGTGGCCGTTTCCAGCAGCGAGGCCATGTTGCGGATCTGGAAGTCGACCGTGCCGTGCCGGGCTTCGAGCAGGCTCGCGACCGCCTGCTGCGTCTCGTCGATGCGGCTCACGTCGTCGGCGGCCACGGTGATGTTGCGCAGGAACCGCTGGCCGAAAAGCCGCATGCTGCCGGTGGTGTACGGGACGTAGACCACGTCGTCCTGGTCCTGACCCATCGGCGACGCGCCGCGCGCGCTCATGACGCCGATCACCTGGAAGAGCACGTTGTTCACCAGCACGTGCTTGCCGATCGGATCGCTCTCGGGAAAAAGACTTTTGGTCACCGTCTCGCCCAGCACGACGACCGGCGCGTAGCTCGTCACGTCGGCACGCGAGAAGAACAACCCCCGCGCAACCGGCCAGTTGCGCGCGAGCGGAAAGTCGGCGCCGGTCGCCGTCGCCTGCGTCTGATAGTCGGTATTGCCGAAGCGGATGGTGACGTTGCCGCCCAGCTCGGGAACGGCTGCCAGCACGTTCGGGAGCGCCGCGATCGCATCGGCGTCCTGCGGCGACATGGTGGCGATGCTCGCCCCCATGCCGCGCCGGTTCGCAGCGACCGGCCGCACGAGCATCAGGTTTGTGCCCATGCCGCTGATGCGATCGACCACGCTTTGCTTCGCGCCGTCGCCGACCGCCAGCATGGCGATGACCGAGCCCACGCCGATGACGATGCCGAGGAGGGTGAGCGCGGTACGAAAGACATTCGCGCGCAGCGCCCGGCCCGCGGCGTTCACGGCTTCGTACAGCCCGCGCACGAGCGGCACGGCGCGCGTTCCGATCGCATCGAGCGGCGCCACCGCGGCCGGCGGCGTCGACGGACCGGGGTCGCGCACGATGCGCCCGTCGCGGATCTCGATCACCCGATCGGCGTTCTCGGCCACCTCGCGCGCGTGCGTGATGATGATGACGGTGCGGCCTTCGGCCGACAGGCTCTTGAGAAGCGCCATCACCTCGGCGCCGCTCTTGCTGTCCAGCGCGCCGGTCGGCTCGTCGGCGAGGATGATCTCGCCACCGTTCATGAGCGCCCGTGCGATCGACACGCGCTGCTGCTGGCCGCCCGAGAGCTGGTTCGGGCGATGCCCCATGCGCTCCTCGAGCCCGAGGGTGCTCAGAAGGCTCTCGGCGCGCTCACGACGCTCGCCCGGCGGCATGCCGGAGTAGATCGCCGGGACTTCGACGTTCTCGCGCGCGCTCGCCGCCGCGATCAGGTTGTAGCTCTGGAAGACGAAGCCGAACGCCTCGCGCCGCAGTTGCGCGAGGTCGTCGCGGCCGAGACCTGCCACGTCGCGCCCGCGGAAGCGATACTCCCCGCTGGTCGGCCGGTCGAGGCAACCGAGGATGTTCATGAGCGTCGACTTGCCCGAGCCGGAGGCGCCGATGATCGCGACGAATTCGCCGGCCCGGATCTCGAGGTCGATGCCGTGCAGGACCTGAACTGCGAGCTCGCCGTTGCGGTAGGTTTTGGTGACGCCGGCGAGGCGGATGAGGGGCTCGGTGGCCAACTTTTCCCTCACTTGCAGTGCGCGCATCGGCATGCAGGCCGATGCCGTTCGGCCGGCGCGAACCATGGTCCGCGAATTCCCAGCCTCACCTCCCAGCCCCTTGTATGTCTGTTCCAAGGGGTACGGTTGTCTTCCCTCTCCCTCCGGGAGAGGGATCGAGGGTGAGGGAAAGTTATGCGTCACGCGTACCCCTTCCCTCACCCCCAGCCCCTCTCCCGGGGGGAGAGGGGAGCTTTGGCTCGGGACAGGCTTGATGCTGGACGAAGTGCTCATATGCGTCCCCGGGGCATCATCGACTGGGTGGCGGACCGGGCCGGGCGCGCGGCCGCCGGAGCACTGCTGCGTTGACCGACGATGACCTGCTCGCCGGCTTCGAGACCGCTCAGTACCTGGGCCGACACGCGGTTCATCACGCCGACCTGGACTTCTCGCGCTTGCGTGCTGCCGTCGGCGGTCATCACCCGCACGCGAGCACGGCCGCCGGCGAATTGCGCTCGTGGATCGGTGGCACTGCTCGTGCCCATTTCGGTGCGCGTGCGTGCCGCGCCCGTGCCCTTGGCATTTCCGTCTCCGGAGCTGCGCCGTGCGTTGGCGTTGCCCGGCGCGCCGCCGGCCGGACGCAAGGCCGCCAGCGGAATCAGCAACGCATCCTCGGCCTTGGCGACCACGAAGAAGATCTGCGCGGTCATCTGCGTCATCAGCGCGCCGTCCGGATTGGCCACATCGAACAGCGCGTTGTACAGCACGACGTTGTTGATGATCTCCGGCGTCGGATTGATCTGGCGCAGCTTCCCTTGCCAGCGCTTCTGTCCGTTGCCGAGCGTGGTGAAGTACACGTCCATGCCGACCTCGAGCCGCGAGACGTCGGCTTCGGACACCTGCGACTGGATCGTCATGGTGGAGAGGTCGGCGATGCGCACGATGATGGGCGCCTGCTGATTGGCATTGAGCATTTGCCCCTGCTTGGCGCTTTGCGCGACCACGGTGCCGGCCATCGGCGCATAGATCTTGGTGTAGCTCAGGCTCGCCTCGTCGCCGCGCAAGGTGGAGCCGGCCTGCTGGATCTGGGCCTTCAGCACTTCCAGCTGCGCCTTGGCCGAGGCGAGCTGCGCCTCGGCGGTCTGAAGCGCTTCGGAGGTGGTCGCCTGTTCGCGCATGAGATTGGTCTGGCGCTTGAACTGCTGTTCGGCGAGCACCAGTTGCGCTTCGCGATCGACCAGTTGGGCGCGCAGATTGGCGAGCTGCGCCCGGTCGGCATCGACGCGGCTCAGGTACACCGTGGGATCGATCTCGGCCAGCAGCTGCCCGCTCTTCACCGTGGAGCCGATCTCGACGTGCAGCTTCTTGAGCTGACCCGAGACCTGCGTGCCGACGTCGACATAGTCGCGCGGCTGCAGCGCTCCGGTCGCGGTCACGCTATCTTCGAGGCTCGCCCGCTGCACAGTGGCGGTCGTGAGCTGGGCCGCCGCATCGGCGGGGCTCGCCCAGGCGCGCCAGCCGGCATAGCCGCCGCCCGCCAATGCGATGGCGAGCGCCAGCGCGATCGCGCGCCGCCGGAAGCCGCGGCGGCCCGCGCCGTGCGCCCGCGACGAAGAACGCGCCGCTGCACCGATCAACTGCGGATCCTTGACGACGTCCATGTTCGATCCTTTCCTGTGCCCGTGGCATACCCATCAGTCCACGGCTCGCAGTGTGAGGTGCGAACACGCAGGGAATGTGGAAGGATCGGGGAAGTTGTGTAACAAACCGTATACAGGTTCCGGCGTCCACAAAGTTTCCTCAATCGCGGTATAGGCTTCGATTCATGGACACGACCCGACTCGACCGGCTGCACATCAAGCTCTTCGCCGCCATCGCGGGCACCATCGCCGTATTGACGCTCGCGGCCTATCTGGTGTTCAGCTGGAGCTTCGAGCGCGGCTTCATCGAATACGTGCGGCGCGCCGACGAGGCGCGCCTCGATGCACTGGTCCTCACGCTGGCGGAAGGCCACGGGCGCGAGGGCAACTGGGACTGGGTGGCGGCCGATCGCGACCGCTGGATCGCGCTGGTGCGCGCGGCCCTCGGCTTGCGGTCGGCCACGAACCCGGACGCGGCGAGCGCGCAGGCCGCCGCACCGGGCCGCATGCCGCTCACGCTCGATCCGCGCCTGCTGCTGCTGGACGCGAACCGCAAGCTGCTCATCGGGCGCGCGGAGCTCGCGTCACGCGCAATCCTGAAACCGATCGCGCGCGATGCAAAGACCATCGGCTACCTGGGCTACGTGCCTCGCACCGGGCTGCTCGAATCGATCGAGAGCCTGTACCTTGCCCGCCGGCATCTCACCTTCGGCGTCCTCGCCGCTGCGATGCTCGCGGCATCGCTGCTGCTCGGCGCAGGCGTGTCCTACTGGATCACTCGTCGCATCCGCCGTCTGGCCGCGACCGCGCAGGCCCTCATCGCCGGCGACTATGCGCAGCGCCTGCCCGCGAGTGGCAACGACGAGCTGGCGCAGCTCGCGCGCGATTTCAACGTCCTCGCCCAGACGCTGCAGAGCGCGCGCCGCTCGCGCCAGCAGTGGATCGCCGACATTTCGCACGAGCTGCGCACGCCATTGTCCATCTTGCGAGGAGAGATCGAGGCCTTGCAGGACGGCGTGCGTCCGCTCGACCAGGCGTCGATCGGATCGCTCGCGGCCGAAGCGGCGCGGCTCGCGCGCCTGGTGGAGGATTTGCACACGCTGTCGCTCTCCGACCTCGGCGCATTGACGTACCACAAAGAGCCGGTGGATCTCGCCGAGGTGATCGAGGACGTCATCGGTCCGCAGCGGCGTGCGCTTGCCGAGCGGGGACTGAGGGTCGAAACGGATCTGGCGCACGATGCCGTCGTCGTGGGCGATGCGGACCGGCTGGGGCAGTTGTTCGCCAATCTGCTGCAGAACAGCGGCCGCTATACCGACGCGCCCGGGGCGATCGCGATCCGGTTGCGGCGCGAGGCCGGACGCATCGTGGTCGAATGGGAAGACAGTGCGCCGGGCGTGCCGGACGCGGAGCTCGGCCGGCTCACCGAACGGCTGTATCGGGTGGAAGGCTCGCGCAGCCGGGCCGGCGGCGGCTCGGGACTGGGTCTCGCGATTGCACGCGCGCTGGCCGAGGGACATGGCGCTACGATGAGCGCGCACCCGTCCGCATTGGGCGGGCTGCTGATCCGGATGGTCTTTCCGGGAGAGTCGCCATGATGCACCATCGCGACTTGCGCCGTGGAACCGCGCGTGGCGTCTCTCCCCTCACCCCCAGCCCCTCTCCCGGGGGGAGAGGGGAGCGTTGTGTGCCCGCCAAGCGGGCAGATTCCTGGGTAGGGGCATGGCTGAACGCATACTGATCGTCGAGGACGAGCAAAAGCTCGCGAGGCTGCTGGGCGATTACCTTGCGCAGGAAGGCTTCGAGGTGGCGCTGCTGCACCGGGGCGACGAGGTCGAGGGCTGGATGCGCGCGAACCGTGCCGACCTGGTGCTGCTCGATCTGATGCTGCCGGGCAAGAGTGGGCTGGAAGTGTGCAAGTCGATCCGTGCGAGCTCCGATCTTCCGATCATCATGGTGACTGCGCGCGTGGACGAGATCGATCGGCTGCTCGGTCTCGAGCTCGGCGCCGACGACTACATCTGCAAGCCGTTCAGTCCGCGCGAAGTCGTCGCGCGGGCGAAAGCGGTTCTGCGTCGGGCGAAGCGTGGCGATGCGCCGGCCAAGGGCGGTCTGGTCCTGGACGAGGCAGGCTTCCGAGCCGAAATCGGCGGCAAGGATTTGGGACTCACCGCGGTGGAGTTCGAGCTTCTGAAGGTGCTCGCCGCGCATCCGGGACGCATCTATACCCGCGATCAATTGATGGATGCGATGTACCGCGACGAGCGCGTCGTTTCGGATCGCACCGTCGACAGCCACATCAAGAAGATCCGCAGGAAGGTTGCGGACATCGTGCCGGATCGGGAGCTCATTCACTCGGTTTACGGGCTCGGGTACAAGTACGAGTGGTGAACAGTACAGCGCAACCCATATAATCCTCCGCCAGATACCGTACGTGCGACCACTCGTTCGGCCCCGAATGACGGCACGCACGGCCGGAAATCCAATGATCGGGGGATCGCCATGCGCCGCTTTCCGGGTTTCTTCGCACTGACTTTCGCCGCCTGCCTGCTGCTCGCCTCCGGCGCTTCGCCGGCGCAAACGCCACCGGACAAGCCGTTCGAGCCGATCAGCGGCCAGGCCGGCAAGGACGTCGTCTGGGTGCCCACGCCGCCGGCGCTGGTCGAGAAGATGCTCGACATGGCCAGAGTGACCCCGCAGGACTACGTCATGGACCTCGGTTCGGGCGATGGCAGGAACATCATTGCGGCGGCCCGGCGTGGGGCGCGGGCGCTCGGCGTCGAGTACAACCCGGACATGGTCGTCCATGCGCAGCGCGAGGCCGAAAAGGCCGGCGTCGCGGGCAAGGCGCTGTTCGTTCAGGGCGACATGTACGAGGCCGACATCTCGGAGGCCACGGTGCTGGCTCTGTTCCTGCTGCCCGAGAACCTGGACCGCCTGGTGCCGAAGTTTCTCGACATGAAGCCCGGCACGCGCATCGTGCTCAATACTTTTGGCATCAGGGACTGGGACGCCGACCGCATCGAGCAGGCGGGCGACGGCTGCGACGCGTGGTGCGATGCGTTGCTCTACATCGTCCCGGCCAAAGTTGCGGGCCGCTGGCAACTGGACGACGGCGAGCTCGTGCTCGAACAGACTTACCAGGTGATCACCGGCTCGCTCGAGTCCGGCAGGGCGACCCGGCGTCTCACCAATCCGACGCTGCAGGGCGACCGTATCCGGTTCGCGCTGGACGGCGTGGAATACAGTGGGATCGTAAACGGGGGGACGATCGAGGGAATCCGAAGCGGCTCGGCTTCCGGTCCCTGGCAGGCGAGGCGGATCGAAAGCCAAGCCGAGCGGACGTGACTCTCGACGAGACCTTGCCCATCACGCTCGCAGGCAAACGTGGGGCTGTTCTCGCAGGGCGTATCCGAAACGAGCGCCTTCTCACTCGAACTCTCGCCTCGCAGGGCGTATCCGAAACGAGCGCCTTCTCACTCGAACTCTCGCCTCGCGGATCGATGCTTCACTGCTCTCTGGGTCCTCGTTTTCACGAGGGCGACGAAAGATGAGCCGTCATTCCCGTGAAAGCGGGAATCCAGGTGTTCCCTGCTCTTCGGTCCATCGCTACCGGGATTCCATCCGGCGTCTGAGCTGCGAAGCAAGCCCTGAAAAGTCATGCGCGCGCCGGCCCGGGTTACCATCGTACATTCGCAGCGCAAGCAGCGCGCGACACGAAACCAACGAGGAGAGAATTTGCCATGCGTAGTACTCGATGCTGCATCGTTGCGGGCGCTCTTGCGCTCGCGGTCTCGCCGTGGGCGCAGGCTGCCCAGTCGAGCTATCCGGATCGACCCATACGGCTCATCATCGGCAGCGCGCCAGGGTCGGGCCCCGACATCATTTCGCGCGTGATCTCCGAGCGGCTCTACGCGACGTGGAACCAGCGCATCGTGGTCGATTCGCGCTCCGGTGCGGCGGGGACGATCAGCGCGGAGCTGGCCTTGCGTGCAGCAGCCGATGGCTATACGTGGATGATGCTGACGTCTCAGCTCCTGGTGGCGAGCCAGGTGTTCCCGAATCTCAAGTTCGATCTCCAGCGCGACTTCGCCTCGATCAGCCTGATCGGCACGGTTCCGTTCGTGCTCATGGTCAATCCCCAGGTGCCGGCCAAGTCGATCGCCGAACTGGTCGCGCTGGCGAAGAAGTCACCCGGTGCGCTGCGCTACGGCTCGGCGGGAACCGGGGCTTCCGAGCACCTGTCCGGCGTCATGTTCACGCAGCTCACCGGTACGAAAATGCTGCACGTGCCGTACAAAGGCGTGGCGCAGGCCGTCACGGACACCATCGCCAACGAAGTGCAGTTGACGTACGCGGTGGTGCCGGCCGCGAACCCGAGCATCCAGGGCGGTCGCCTGCGGCCTCTCGGCGTCACCAGCCGCAAGCGCGCGCCCCTGCTGCCGGACGTGCCGTCGATCTCCGAGACCGTGCCGGGCTACGAGATGCTGGGGTGGTACAGCCTGGTCGCCCAGACCGGTACGCCGGATGAAATCCTGGCCAAGGTAAGCGCGGACGTGGTGAAGATCGTGCAGGAGCCGGCGTTCGCCGAGAAGCTGAAGGCGCTGGGCATCGACGTGGTCGGAGGCACGCGCGCCGACCTCGACGCCTTCCGCCGCAGTCAGACCGAACGCATCAGCAAGCTCGTCAAGGCCGCCGGCGTCGACAACAAGCAGTGACACGATGAGCCAGGATTTTCCGCTCGACGGCCTCGAGGTCGTCGACATGAGCCAGGGCATCGCCGGCCCCAGCGCCGGCATGATGCTCGCGCAGTACGGCGCCGAGGTCGTCAAGATCGAGCCGAAGGAAGGCGATTGGTCGCGCAGCATCACCGCCGGGGCGGAGGCGATGACCTCAATGGCGATCGCGACCAACCTGGGCAAGCGCAGCATCGCGCTCGACCTGAAGCAGCCGCGCGGCGCCGAGATCGTGCATCGCCTCGCGCGCCGGGCGGACGTGTTCATCGAGAACTTTCGCACCGGCGTGATGGAGCGCCTGGGGTTCAGCTATGCACACGTCTGCGCCTGCAACCCCGCTGTCGTTTATCTCTCGGTGACGGGATTCGGTCAGCAAGGGCCGATGCGCAGCCAGCCGGCGACGGACGCGATCCTGCAGGCGTTCACCGGCATGATGCGCATCAACACCGGCCGCGAGGACGGATTGCCGCACCGCCTCGAATGCTGGCCGATCGACATCGCCAGCGGCATCTACGCCTTCCAGGCAGTGGCGATGGCCCTTTACGCGCGCAAGGAGAGCGGCCGCGGGCGCTACATCGATGCGAGCCTGATGCAAGGCGGCGCCGGTTTGCAGGCCGTGCGCATTCTCGATCACGCGATTACCCGCGGCGCTTCGGCGGGGGCGGGCGCATTTCCGGTCGGCACATTCCGCACCCAGGACGGCTGGATCAACCTGAGCGTATTGAAGGATGCGCTATGGGAGCCGTTCTGCCGCGTGATCGGCCGGCCCGATTTCGGCGACGATCCGAGCCTTGCCAAGCTGACCGGACGCAAGGCACGAGCCGCAGAGATCCTGGCGGCCGCGAACGAAGCGTTGGCGCAGCACCCGTCGGACTATTGGTGCGAGCAGATGCGCGCGGCCGGCATATTGAACGAGCGGGTCAACGACTACGATGGGTTGCTTGCGCATCCGCAGGCCGAGGCCAACGGCACCTTCACCTGGGTCGAGCAGCCGGCGGTTGGGCGCGTTCCGCATCCCAACGTGCCGGGACCGCGGCCGCACGTGGCTGGCGATGCCAGATCGCGCGCGCCGCGCATCGGCGAGCATACGCGCCCGGTGCTCGCGGATCTCGGCTACTCGCGTGACGAGATTCAGGGCTTGATCGAGCAGGCGGCAGTGTTCGAGGCGGCCTGACGCTCCGACTACGTCGCGCTGGTCAAAACAGTGGGCGGAGAGAAAGCGAAACACCTGGATTCCCGTTTTCACGGGAATGACGGGCTCATCTTTCGTCGCCCTCGTGAAAACGAGGGCCCAGAGAGCAGTGAGACGCCTGGATTTCCGTTTCACCGGAATGATGGTTGAGCTACCGAGCCTGCTCGCGCGCATCGAGCAGACGGTAATAGGCCGTGTAGAAACGAATGCCGAGCGGGTAGAGCCCGTGCAGCGCGATGGGCTCGAACGGCTTTTGCGTCAGTGGCCCGGCGTCGACCGCTTCGCCGCGCAGCATCGCGGCCAGCAGCTTGCCCGCCATGTGCGTGAGCACCACGCCGCGGCCGCTATAGCCGAGCGCATAGTAGACGCCCGGCTCGGCTGAACCGATGTGCGGAAAGTAATCGAGCGAGAAACCGACCTTGCCGTTCCAGCGGTAGTCGATGGCCGCGCCGTGCAAGGCGGGAAAGACCCGTCGCATCGCGCTCTCGATGTCCTTGAACGCCCACGGCTCGTTGCAGGGCGCGGAACATCTGCCGTGCGGTTTCCATCCCGTGCTCGCGGGCGAGCGCCGCCCAGCCGCTCTTGTAGCGCAAGACGGCCATGCCGCCGTTGCGTCCGCTCGCGCCCCAGCCGGCGTCGTTCGCTTCCAGCACCACGCAATCGATGCCCGAGCGCGCGAGGTAGTGCGCGGTGGTGAGTCCGGTGAAGCCGCCGCCGACGATCGCAACATCGGTCTCGATATCGTGCTCGAGGCGAGGCAGTTCGGGATGCGGGTTCGCCGTCGAAGCCCAGAACGACGGGATGGCCGAGTAGCGCTCTCGGGTTGGCATGCCGGATGGGTCAAGGTTGGATCAGGTGAGCGGGCGTGCGAGCGGCGCGGCGCCGGCACGGTGCTGCGATTATAGCGTCGGCCGGATCGTGCTTCGGCCGCAGCGCGAAAGTCCCGAGCCGCGGCCCGGAACCTTCAGCGTGAAAGCGGAATTGTTTGTCGAGGCTTGCCGATCAGCCGCGCACGGTCAGCCGGTCGCCTTCGACGCGTACCTTGTCGCCCGGACGCCAGGCGGGCGGCTCGGACTGTGTGAAGGTGCGATTGTTGCCGTCGTCCATCGTGACAGCGATCTCGTAGGCAACGCCGCTCTTCACGTGCTTCTCGACCTGGTGCCCGGCCACCGCGCCGCCGACTGCGCCGACCACGGTTGCGATATCGCGACCTCGGCCACCGCCGACCTGGTTGCCGAGCACGGCGCCGGCGACACCGCCGGCCACCGCGCCGATGCCGCTGCCCTCGCCCGACTGTTTGACTTCACGCACGCTGGCCACGGTACCGCAATCGAAGCAGATCGCAGGCGTCGGCGGCGCGCTCGGCTCGGCTGCGACCTGGACGGGAGCCCTCGGCTCGGCGGCTGGGGGCTGCGATCGCGCCACGCGCTCCGCAGGGCGCGGCTCTGCCGCAGGTTGTGCGGGCGGTGCGGCGCGCACGGGCGCCTTTGCGGCGGGCGCGGGCGGCACCGAAGCGGATTCGGTAACGCCCGGTTCGTTGGCGGAGTGCGTATCGCTGCGCGAAGTCGGGATCCAGCCGGCGATGGCGGCGATACCCGCTGCGCAAAAGAGAATCACGGCAATGGCGGCTACCATGATGAGCGGGTGCAGCGGCTTGCGGGCGGTTTGTTCCATGTCGGTCTCCAGTTCTTCTCTGCGTCGAAGGACGCAGCCGAATGATGCCCGTTTCCGTGTCGTGCAGACTGTGAGCGATCTCGCACTATGCCGATGCAATTGCAACGAAATGCAGCCGGGAACCTGATTTGCAACACTCGCTTACAGGTGGGTACGCGATGACCGCGTCGGGTTGCGGCGACAGCGGATGCGTATAATCGATACGCCGATCGCGCCGATCGCGCCACGTCCTCCAAGGGTCCTTCACGCCATGTCGATCTTCGTTCGTGCCTGCCTGTTCGTCGCCTGCAGTCTCGTCGCCTTGCCGGCGTTGTCCCAGACCTATCCGACCCGCCCGATCCGCCTGATCGTCGGCTTCGCTCCAGGCGGGGCGGCCGACATCCTCGGCCGCATCACCGCACAGGGCCTGAGCGAAGCGATCGGCGAGCAAGTGGTGGTGGACAACCGCCCGGGCGCGGGCGCGCTGATCGCGACCGAGATCGCTGCGCGTGCGACGCCGGACGGTCACACGCTATTGTTTACTTCGCCTCCGCACGCGATCAACGCGGCGCTCTACCGAAGAGCGAAGTACGACCCGATCAAGGACTTCGATCCGGTCATCCAGGTGGTTGCCACCGCGCTCATTCTCACGGTCAACGCCGGCGCGCCGTTCAAGACCGTCGGCGAGCTGGTGCGCTACGCCAAGAGCAATCCCGGGAAATTGAGCTACGGCTCGGGCGGCAGCGGCGCGTCCGGGCACCTGGCGATGGAACTGTTCAAGTCGGTCACGGGCGCCGACATCGTGCACGTCCCCTATAAGGGAACCGGCCCGGCCATCACGGACCTGATCGGCGGCCAGATCCACACGACGATCGCAAGCGCGGCGCCGACGCTGCCGCAGGTCAAGGCCGGGAAGCTGCGCGCGCTGGCGGTGACGAGCAACAAGCGCTCGCTCGCGCTGCCGGAGGTGCCGACCGTCGCCGAGTCCGGGTTCCCGGCTTACGAAGTCACGCAGTGGTTCGGTATCCTCGCGCCGGCCGGTGTGCCGAAACCGGTTATCCAGCGCATCAACACGGCGATGAACGAGGCCTTGCGCAAGAACGAGGTGCGCAGCCGCTATCTCGCTTCCAGCGCCGAGCCGGTGGGCGGCAGCCCGGACGTGCTGCGCACGGTCATCGCGCAGGAAGTCCCGAAGTGGGGCAAGCTCGTGCGCGCGCTCGATCTCAAGGCCGACTGAAGGAGATCAGGACCCGCCAGGGGATCGGTCGCGATCGGCAACAGCAGGCGAAGACGATCGCGACGGCGGCCGTCACGCGGCATGGGCTCCGGCTGTGATGCGGACTTCGAAGAAAAGGCAGGGAAGGCGGCGCGTTATCATGCTCGACCAGGTCCGCGGGTGCTTGTGCGAGCAGACATGAGGTTGCGGCGACGCCGCGACCGGAAAGCGAAGGGATGCGGCGACTGCCTGAACCCCGCCGCTTCGGTGGCGGCAGTGTAACCGATGCATTGGCGCTCGCCGCGATTCACGCGGCCAAGTCGAATGCGCTCGAGCGGCCTCGCCATACGACCGCATTGCGCGACGCCGTGGCCGAGGCGCTGGAGCAAGGCGCGGAAGTGCGCGTGCGCGAGGCACTGCGGCAGGCGCCGGATGCCGCGAGCTACCGGATGCTTACCGATGCGCTCGCGCGCGCGATCGATGCTGCCCGTGGCGAGAGCGGTGTGGTCGCCCGGGCGTTTGCGCTGCCGGTCGTGCTGGTTGCGAGCGCGACCCGCGAGATCGTCGTGCCTGGCGTTCTGCCCGACGTGGACGCGCTGTGCCGGTTGTTCGAGCGCACGCAGGCGCTCGGGCCGACGCGCAGCTTCGGACTTTCCAACGCCCTCTGCGCGCTGCAGGCCTTGGAAGCGCTATCCCTCCGAAGCCTGCTCGCGCTGACCCGGGAGCTGGAACCGCAGGCGCTCGGCAGGCTGCTGCCGCCGGCACCGATCACCGTGCTGCCCGGAGGCGAGCAGACGCACCTGCGCTTCGTCGTCGGCGCGGGTCTTACCGCACCCGAAAGCCCCGGATTCACCGAGATCGCGGCGCATATCGGCCCTTGGGGCGCCGAGTGCGCGCGGCTGATTGAGCAGCAGCTCGCAATGCCGGGGCTGCAGTTGGCTGCGTTGCCGCGTCCGCCGCTGGACCTGGTCGGTGCGCCGCACGCGGGCCGGAGCGCTCAGCTCGAGATCGCGTTGAACCTGTTCGCGAGCACCGCCGTGCGTCGCTTCCGCCTGGCCGTGGGCGATCCGGTGGCGGTCGTGTCGGCGCACGAGGACGGGGAGATTCGCGTCACGCTGAGCTCTCCCTTCGCGGAGGATCTCGTGGACGGTTTTTGCTGGCCGCTGCATCCGGCGGACGACCTGGCCACGATTGAGAAGCTCATCCTCGATCTGTTCGCCGACATGCGCGTGCCCGATGTCCGCGTGTGCGAGCGCGTGTTGCCTTCGCGCCGCGACAACGGTGCGCCACTCTATCCCCGCGACGACGAATGGGACCGGCTCTGCGCCGGTGCTGCTCATTATTGATCGTTCCGTATTGGACGACAGTCCAATACGGACGCGACGCTCCCCTCTCCCCCCGGGAGAGGGGTTGGGGGTGAGGGACGAGCGTGACATGAAATAGGGAACGCTCGATAGCGCCCGTGCAGACCGACATTGGCATCGTATATGGCGACTACGCGCTCAATCACGTCATTACTCAAGGCACTGGTTACGATTCGGGTCGGCCGGGTGAAATATCCGGCTTACAGCCATTGCTTGTGGCGCAGGTACAGAATCGGACCGACCGCCACGGCCAGCATGACCAGCAGTGCCATGGGATAGCCGAACACCCAGTCGAGCTCGGGCATGTGGCGGAAGTTCATGCCGTAGATGCTGGCGATCAGCGTCGGCGGCATCAGCACCACCGACAGCACGGTGAAGATGGTCAGGCGCCGCGCGTGCATGAGGTTGATCATGCCGAGCGCGGAATCCATCAGGAACTCGACCTTCCGCAGCAGGTAGTCGCAATGCGACAGCAGCGAATCGACGTCGCGCGTGAGGTTCGCGACGGTGGTCGAGTCGAGCGGATTATGGCGGCTCGCGCCGAAGCCTTGGAACGCGCGCCGGTTTTCGATCATGCCCAGGCGCGCCTTGCCGTTGATGTCCTCGATCCGGCCGAGATCGTTCAGCAAGCGCCCCGTGTGGCGGTCGGCGCCGGCGAAAATGGTGCTCGAAAGCGTTTCCAGGTCCGCGTGCAGCCGCTCCAGGCTGTCGGCGAGAAAAGCGATGCGCAGCTCCTCGATTCCGGTGAGAATCGACAGCGGATCGGCCGGAGGCCGCGACAAGGTATCGCAATCGGTATGCAGCTTCGCCAGCACGGTCACTTCCCGCGCGTGCAGCGAGTACAGGCGCTTGCCGTCGAGCGTGAAGCCGACGTCGACGTTGCGTGCGATCCCGTCCTGCAGCTCGAGAAAATACAGCCGCACATGATCGCCATGCTCGTCGCTGAAATACCGGGCGCTCGCCTCGATCTCGCTCAGCGCGTCGAGGAAGTGCACGGAGTGTCCGTATGCATCCTGCACCCAGTTGCGCTCGGCCTCGATCGGGTCGACCATGTCGAGCCAGACGACGTCCTCGGTGAGCTCTTCCCGGGCGTGGACGGCGCGCCGGTCGAGTTGTTGCGCGGTGAGCCGGTAGGCGTGCAGCATAGCGTCGATCGTGTCCGGTTGCGCCCGGCGGGCTTGCCGGGCCGGTTGGCGCGTCATCATACCCGTGGATTACGAAGCGCATGAAAACGTCCTTGCCGTTCGCGACGCTCACGCCGGATCGAATCATGGATTGCGTCGAAGCGGCGGGGCAGCGCTGCGACGGGCGGCTTGCCGCATTGAACAGCTTCGAGAACCGGGTCTATCAGGTGGGCGTGGAGGACGCGGCGCCGGTCATCGTCAAGTTCTACCGCCCGGGACGCTGGAGCGATGCGGCCATCGGCGAAGAGCACGCCTATTGCATCGAGCTGGCGGCGGCTGAGGTCCCCGTGGTCGCGCCGCTGTTGCTTCCGGAAGGGAAAACGCTCGCGCACGCTGCAGGATTCCGTTTCGCGCTGTATCCGAAGTGCCCGGGGCGGGCGCCGGAGCTGGACGACGACGATACCCTGGAATGGCTCGGACGCTTCATTGCGCGCATCCACGCCGTGGGCGAACGCAAGCCGTTCGCCCACCGCCTGTCGGTCGACGCCCGCAGCTACGGCGAAGCGCCGCTCGCGGCGCTGCTGGCCGGCGGCTTCCTGCCCGACAGTCTACGCGCTGCCTATGAGGCGGCGGCGCGCCATGCGCTGGAGCGCGTGCGCGCGCGCTTCGCGCAGGCGCAAGGCGTGAAACGCCTGCGGTTGCACGCCGATTGTCATGCCGGCAACATCCTGTGGTCCGACGGACCGCACTTCGTCGACTTCGATGACTGTCGCACCGGCCCCGCGATCCAGGATCTGTGGATGCTGCTTTCGGGTGACCGCGCCGCCATGACGCGCCAACTGCTGGCGGTGATCGAGGGTTATCGCATGTTCGCCGATTTCGACCGCACCGAGCTCGTGCTGATCGAGCCGCTGCGCACGCTGCGCCTCATCCACTACGCCGGCTGGCTCGCCGAGCGCTGGAGCGATCCGGCGTTTCCGGCCGCTTTTCCCTGGTTCGGAACCGAGCGCTATTGGCAGGACCAGATCCTGGCGCTGAAGGAACAGATCGCGGTGATGGACGAGGCGCCGCTGGAGCTGCCCTGAGCCGCCCGGGGCACCAGCGGGCTTCGACCGCTGACTCCTCCCGGCGGGCTTGGCCCGCTGGCTCCTCCCAGCGACCGGCCCGCATGCTGATCAATATCGCCCTTGTCGTCGCGGCGTTCTATGCCATCCTGGTGCTGCTGCTGTTTTTCATGCAATCACGCCTGCTCTACTACCCCGAGATCGGCCGCGACGTGACCACGACGCCGCGCGCCATCGGGCTCGACTACGAGGATGTGTGGCTCGATGCCGGCAGCGGAGTTCGGCTGCACGGCTGGTTCGTCGGTCAGGCCGAGCCTAAGGGGGTCGTGCTCATCCTGCACGGCAACGCAGGCAGCATCGCGCTGCGGCTGGACTGGCTGCGCATGTTCCACGATCTCGGCTATGCCAGCTTCGTCGTCGACTATCGCGGCTACGGCCGCAGCAGCGGCACGCCCTCGGAGCAGGGCACCTACGAAGATGCGCGCCTGGCCTGGGCGCATCTGACCAAGGCGAGAGGCTTCGCACCGGGCGATATCGTGCTGCTGGGCGAATCACTCGGCGGGGCGATCGCGGCGTATCTGGCTGCGCGCGAGTCGCCGCGGGTGCTCATCCTGCACTCGGCGTTCACCTCGATACCCGATGTGGCGGCGCAGATCTATCGCTTCCTGCCCGTGCGCTGGATCAGCCGCTTCGACTACGACACCCGCGCCTACCTCGGCAGGGTCCGCTCGCCGGTAGTGGTTGCGCACAGTCCGTCGGACGAAATCATTCCCGTCAGCCACGGACAAGCCTTGTACGCCGCGGCGCCGGAACCCAAGATTTTCATCGAGCTCGCCGGCGGGCACAACGATGGTTTCATCTTCCGCCGTCGCGAGTGGCTCACCGCGCTGGCGCAGTTTCTCGAGCGCGTGCCCTAAAGCTCAGGCGAGCCCGAGCAGTTCGGCGACGTAATCGCCGATCGCCAGCGACGAGGTGAGCCCGGGCGATTCGATACCGTAGAGATTGACCATGCCGGGGATGCCATGGTCGCGCGGACCCTGGATCATGAAGTCGGCCGCGGGCTCGCCCTTGGCCGTGATCTTCGGCCGGATGCCGGTGTAGCCGGGTTGCAACGCGCCGTCGGCCAATCCGGGGTAGTAGTGCCGGATCGATTCATAGAAGCTGCTTTCGCGCGAGGTGTCAAAGCTGTAGTCGTTCGTGTCCAGCCAGTCCAGGTCGGGACCGAACTTCACCTGCCCGCCGAGATCGAGCGTGACGTGCACGCCATGCCACAGCCCGCTCCCTACCGGGTAGATGAGACGCCCGAACGGCGATCGTCCCGCCAGCACGTAGTAATGCCCCTTGCAGAAATGCTGCAGCGGAATGGTCGATTGCGCTATGCTGTGGATCGAGCGCGCGAGCGCGGGCGCCGTCAATCCCGCCGCGTTGACGACGATGTTGCACTTGAGCGCCATCGGATCGCTTCCGCCCACGCGCAGCACCGTGCCGTCCGCGTGCGCTTCTCCGCCGAGCACGGGACTTTGGAACGCGATGCTCGCGCCGCGAGCTTCGGCGTCGCCCTGGTAGGCGAGCATCAGGCCGTGGCTGTCGATGATGCCGGTCGAGGGCGAGAGCAGCCCCGCGACCGCAGCCACGTTCGGTTCCAGCGCCGCCATGTCCTCGCGCGTGAGCCACTGCAGGTCGAGCACGCCGTTGCGCTCGGCCTGCTCTTTGTATTTGTGCAAGGTCGGGATCTCGTCCTCGGCCGTTGCGACGATCGCCTTGGTGATGCGCCGGTGCTCGACGCCGTGCTCGGGGCAATAGCGATAGAGCGCCTGCTTGCCGGCCACGCACAGGCGCGCACGCAGGCTGCCGGTCGGATAGTAGATGCCGGCGTGGATCACCTCCGAGTTGCGCGAGCTGGTGTGGTTTCCGATCGAGCTCTCGGCTTCGAGCACGACGACTTCCCGGCCGGCGAGCGCGAGCCGGCGTGCGATGGCCAGCCCGACAACGCCCGCGCCGATCACCGCACAGTCTAGGGTCTCCATGGATTTCCTTGCTTTGCGAGCTTTTGCAAAATGCCTACAGACTGACAGGCCGCTTTACGCACCACGCTCCCCTCTCCCTCCGGGAGGGGCCGGGGATGAGGGAGCGAGCTTTCCGGATTTTCAAGGGGTGCGGGCCCGCGGGGCGGGGCACGCCGCGAAATTCTACCGCACGCGCGCCGCTCAACCGGGATCGAACACGGTAACGCGGTTTGCGTCCGGTCTTCTTCGACAGGTACATCGCCTGGTCGGCCTTGTTCATGATGCTGCGCAGGTCCGTGCCATGATCGGGAAAGGCGGCGATGCCGACGCTCACGCTGGTGGCGATGCGCAGGCCGCGCACTTCCATGCCCTTGTCGGCGACCGAGCGCCGGATGCGCTCGCTCAGCTCGCGCGCACCCTGGGCGCTCGTCTCCGGCAGCAGCAGGATGAATTCGTCGCCGCCGTAGCGCGCGGCCACGTCGGTTTCGCGCAGCTCGCGCCGTATGCAGGCCGTGGTCCGCTTCAGGAGCTCGTTGCCGGTCTGATGGCCATGCGCGTCGTTCACGGCCTTGAGATTATCCGAATCGATCATGACCAGCGCATAGGCACGCGAGTAACGCTTGGCCTGGCGATGCAGACGCTCGGCCAGATGCATGAAAGCACGCAGGTTGTAGAGGCGGGTGAGCTCGTCGGTCTCGGCGATGAAGCGAATGCGTTCGATCGCGCTGCGGATGTCGGCGGTGAGCCGCGCAGTCACGTAGGCGATCAGGGCCATGGGACCGAGAATGAGGCTCAGCTCCGGCCCCGCGCCTGCCGCCGGCCCGGTCGCCGACCAGATCAGGGCCAGTGCGGCCGCGATGAGCGCGAGATTGAGCACGGTTGCCCGCGCCCCGAGGGCCGCGGCGCTGGCGATGATCACCAGGTGATAGAGGTTCGCCAGCGGCCAGCGATCCGGAGCCGCTTGCACGATCACCCAGGTGATGTAGGCGGCCATCGCCCAGCAGCGACCCAGCATCGGCCACTGGCCACGCGCCGGGATAGGCGCCAGCGTATGCAGCGCGATCAGGGCAGCGGCGAACACGAGTGAGCCACCCAGGATGGCGGCGGTCGCCCCGCCCGGCAGCGAGCGGCGCGCCAGCGCGGCATACGCGAGCACAAGGACGAGCAGCAGCCATCCCAGCTCGGCTACCGTGCGGGCAATCGCCCGCACTTCGTCCGACGCGCCGTGCGAGAGCTGCGCTTGCGCTGCGGACAGCGACCATAATCGGCGCGGCGCCCGGCGGCGCATGCCGGCAGGGCCGGAATCGTGTCCGGGCTCAGCCAACGCCTATTCCCCCTTTGCACCTTGTCGCCAGGCGCCGCCACGGCGCGTTACGCTCGATCGGGTGCCTGGCGCAAGCGTTCATGATACGCGACGGCGTTCAAACAGAGCGCTGCGCTCGGCGGCACGCTCGGCTTCCGCGCTCGATCGCGGCGGCTGCGCGAGGAAGAAGTCACGGGTATGGAACGCACTGGGCGCCAAACGCTTGCCGCCGGCGCGCAGCAGTCGCTTGAGCACGAAATCGAACAGCAGCGGATTGTGCGCCCGGATCTCCATCAGCACCGGCCCCGCAGCGCGCTCGAGCAACCCCAGATCGATCACGCGGTTCACCGAGATGAGCGGCATCACCCCGGGCAGTGGATAGTCCGAGCCGTTGAGCAGACGCGAATGCCAGTCGGCGCGCTCCACGATGTGCCGCAAGGCCGCCGCCGAGCGGTTCACCTGCGCGATGGCGGAAATGTCGCCGTAGACCCGGCCAACGTACCCGGGATCATCCATCAGGCGCGCGAACAGATCGAAGCTCTCCGTTGCCGGGCCGTTCTCGCCACGGTCCAGGTCGATGTCCTGGCCGAGCGAGGCGCAATGCGCGACCACGACCCGCATGCCATGATCCAGCGCTCGGCGCAGCTTCAGCGGGTTGCCGAAGCCGTGCTCGGCCGCGCCGTGGACCGCCTTCTCCTCGCCGGCATGGGTGAGCAGCGCGAGCCCCAAGCGCGCGGCCGCGGCGTAGAAGCGGTCGCAGCGCGCCGAGGCCGGGTCGATGCCCATCGCCGGAGGCAGCCACTTCACCGCCCGCGCGCCGTTGCCTGCCGCCCATTCCAGCGCTGCGACGCAATCGCGCCGGTAAGGATGAATCGAGGCGATCCACTCGAAGTCGCGTGGGTGCGCTTGCGCAAGCCCGTGCGCATAGCTGTCGGGCGTGTGAAAGGCGCTGCGCGCGGGCTGGCGCTCGCCCGCTTGGTCGTGCGTGAAATCGAACGCGAGCAGCATCAGCTTGGCGCCGGGAGCAAGACCGGCGACGAGGTTGCGCATGCGCTCGACGTAGCTCGTGTCGACCTGGCCGGCCGTCTCGCGTGCGCAGCCGGCGTTGAGAAAGAACAGGCGTTGTGCGAATTCCAGCGGATGCGCCCAGCTCTGCATGCGTGGATTGATCCAGACGCCGGAGGACGAATCGCCGATCCCGATCAGGTGCACATGGCAATCCCATACCCGGGCCGCATCGATCCCCTCCCGCGCGGCACGCACCAACTCGTGGTTCGTCAGTTGCGGCGGCATGGCGGCCTTGCAGGGATTGAACAGGCCTTGTTCGGGCCAGACATATGCGCCGGCGCCGGCGGTGACGGCCATGGCTGCGGTCCCGATCAGAAAAGTGCGGCGGTTCATTCGCATTCGCTATGGTCACGGAATCCGCCATCAATAATACGTGGCCGGCGAGGCCGGCGGCTCGAAGCTGGGCTTGCTGCGATCCCGCTGTGGGCAAGTTGCCGCAGGCGCCGATGCGCATGGCAACGCGCACGGCAACGCGCACGGCAACGATATTGTGACCAGGCCAACGTCTCCGTATACTGCGCGCGCTATTGGGCCGGCGCTCTTGAAGCGCTGCGATGTGCCCCCAAGTTGGCACGGCGATGGGCGGTGCGCGGGAATGAACCCCGCTCGGCGTATCGGCTCTAACCTTGGATTTCTTTCGCCTACGGAGCAGTCATGAAGCGCATTTTCCTGTTCGTCGCCACCAATCTTGCGGTGTTGGTGGTGCTGAGCATCGCGATGAAGCTGCTCGGGCTGGAGCAGGCGTTGGCCGGCACCGGCTTCAATACCGGCGCCATGCTCGTCATGGCCGCAGTGCTGGGTTTCGGCGGCGCCTTCGTGTCCCTGGCCATGTCCAAGTGGATCGCGAAGCGCTCGACCGAAGCGCACGTGATAGACGTGCCGCGCGACCAGACCGAACGCTGGCTGTTCGATACTGTGCAGGGGCAGGCAAGAGCCGCGGGTATCGGCATGCCGGAGGTGGCGATCTACGATGCGCCGGACGTCAACGCCTTCGCCACCGGCATGAAGCGAGACAACGCCTTAGTGGCGGTGAGCACCGGTTTGCTGCAGCGCATGTCGCGCGAAGAGGCCGAAGCGGTCCTCGGGCACGAAGTCAGCCACATCGCCAACGGCGACATGGTGACCCTCACGCTGATTCAGGGCGTGGTCAACACGTTCGTATTCTTCCTGGCGCGCGTGATCGGGTATCTGGTCGACCGCGTGATTCTCAAGAACGAGCGCGGATACGGCATCGGCTATTTCGTCACCACCTTCGTCGCCGAGATGCTGCTCGGCATTCTGGCGACCATCATCGTGTTGTGGTTCAGCCGCCGGCGCGAATTCCGTGCCGATGCGGGTGGGGCGAAGCTCGCCGGGCGCGAAAAGATGATCGGGGCATTACAGCGCCTGCAGGCGGTACACGAGGAAAGCACGCTGCCGGCGCAGATGAAGGCGTTCGGCATTCGCGGCGGCGGTACGATGGGGCGGCTGTTCATGAGCCACCCGCCGCTCGAAGAGCGCATCGAGGCGCTGCGCGGGGCGGCCCGGCCGATCGCGAACGAGTGGGGTCGGTAGTCGCATCCTGTCTGCGCTCGGCGACCAGTACGTGCCCGCGTAAGCCGCGATACGGGTTGCCCTTTGCCAAACCACACCACCCCGGCGCTTCGCGCCACCCCTCCTCCTGAGAGGAGGGGAAAGTACTAAAGATTTTCCCCTCCTTACCAAGGAGGGGCTGGACGCGACGATGTCGCGGACGGGGTGGTCCGCAGCGGCGAATTTACCGTTGCCTGCTGGTCACACACGCTTGAGTGAGCGCGTGCGGCCAGTCAGCGCAAGACCGGGTTGCGCACGTCGCCGCTGATCGCGACGTTGCCCTGCGCGACCACGGCCCCGCGCGGTCCCACCTGGATGCCCAGCCGCCCGGCGAGCTCCCCCTTGGGCTGGATTTCGAAGCCGCCAGCCGCGCTCATCGAATCCGAGGCGATGCGAAACTGCTGGAACGAAGCGCGGTTGGCGTTCACCGCCACGACCCCGCTCATCGTGTTGTAACGCGTTCTGCCGCCGCGCACGCCTTCGCGGCCCGCGGCCTGGGCGGCGCGCATCAGGTCGACATTTTCGATCGCGCCACGATTGCCGCTGAAGGTGAATTCGACCCGCGCCTGGTCGAACAGCGTTTCGAGCCGCTCGGCGCGCAAGCCGAACGTGCCTTTGAGATCTCCGGTCCCCGTGACTGCGACGCCGTTGGCGAACAGCCCGATCAGCGGCTCCAGGCTCAGGTTGTCGACATAGAAGCGGCCGTCCACGGCGATCGGGCCGGCATAGCGCGCCTGGCCGTTCGCCTTGAACTTGCCGCCGAACACGCTGCCCTCGGCCTGGATATCGCGCAGCTCCGTGGCGGTCGCCGTTGCGGTCAGCTCCAGGTCCTCGAACACATAGCGTGGACCGAGCGGCGGCGTGAAGCGCGAGCCGCGCATGCTGACGCTCGCGCCCTCGGCTTGCGGAACGATATCCGCGCTCAAGGAGCCGTCCGCGAGACTGAGCCGCGCCTTGGTCAAGGCGCCGTCGGCGCCGAACGTCAGCTCGGCATTCACGCTGAGCGGCTCCATGCCGCGCAGCGTGAGCCGCGCGCCGCGCACGGAAACCCGTTCGACGGCGGCGCGCGCAGGCGCCGCTGGCGCCCGCACCCATCCGAGCACTCGGCCGAGCGCATCCTGTGCGAGCGCGGGCGATTGCAGCTCCACCGAATCGATCCGCTTGCTGTCCGAGATCAGCTCGCCGATTCCCATCGCGACGATCACGAC
This sequence comes from Betaproteobacteria bacterium, assembly GCA_009377585.1. Classification (NCBI taxonomy): domain Bacteria; kingdom Pseudomonadati; phylum Pseudomonadota; class Betaproteobacteria; species Betaproteobacteria bacterium. The sequence continues at coordinate 118,336 of WHTS01000005.1, read as the reverse complement.
CGGTATGCGGATGTCCTGTTGCGCGCCCACGACCACATTTTCGAGCGTCAGCCCCGGGGACGGGATCAGCGAGTAGTGCATCTTGCCGATCGTCACCGTTTCGCCCACACGCTCGGCTGCGATCTTTTCCGCGCTCGCCACCCAGGGCGTGAGCGGCATGAACTGCAGTAGGGCGAGCGCCACCCCCAGCAGGACCAAGGCCGCGATCGCCACTGGCAGGAGAATCTTGCGCGGCTTTCTGGGCTGCGCCGCCGTCTGCGCCGCCGCTTCTTCCTGTGCGATTCGGGCACGAACCTCGGCGGCCGCCGTGGCTCGCTCCTGCGCTTCCTTGCGCACGCGGATGTCGGCTTCGAGCTCGGCCTGCTGGCGTGCCTTCAGCTCGCCATCGACGCGCTGCTGGATTTCGGTGGCGGATTTTTCGGCGAATTCGCGCTGCTGCATGACGCGCGCTACCGCTTCCATCTTGGCGCGATCTTCGGCGGCCGCACGCGCCCGGCGCTCGTCTTCCATGCGGGCGATAAGCTTCGCGCGCACCGTCGCTTCGCGCGCCATGCGCGCTTCCATCTGCTCGCGGGCGCGTTTCTCCGCTTCCAGCCGCTCCTCGGCTTCCTCGCGGATCTTGCGCGCCTGCTCGGCCTTGTGCTCGGCATCCTCGAGCGCCTTGCGGGCGGCATCGCTGTTGTCCACCGCAAGCGCTTGCGAGCGGCGCTCCGCCTCTTCGCGTGCACGGCGCTCGGCCTCGAGCCGTGTCTCCATGTCCGCTCGCGCTCGCGCCTCGGCCTGCTCGCGTGCCGTGCGCTCGGCGGCGGCCTTCGCCTCGGCTTGCTCGCGCGCCTGGCGCTCGGTCTCGATACGGGCCTCGATCTCCTTGCGCTCCTCGTCCAGGCGCTGCTGCATCGCCTGGCGCTCGGCTTCGTCGCGTAGCTTGCGCTCGGCCTCCTCGCGTGCGAGCCGCTCCACTTCCTCCTTCGCCCGGCGCTCGCTTTCCTCGCGTGCGCCCTTCTCTGCCTCGATGCGGGCTTCGGCTTCGGTGCGCGCCTTGTGCTCGGCTTCGGCCCGCGCCTCGGCCTGCTCGCGGGCGAGCCGCGCCAGCTCGAACTTGGCCTCGGCCTCCTCGCGCGCCTGGCGAGCGGCCAGCGTCTGGGTCTTCGCTTCCTCCTGCGCCAGGCGTTGCGCTTCTTCGCGCGCCCGGCGCTCCGATTCGGCCTTGGCCTCGGCTTCGGCACGGGCCGCGCTCTCGGCCTGGATGCGCAGCTCGGCCTCTTCGCGTGCCCGGCGCTCGGCTTCCTCGCGCGTCCTGCGCTCGGCGGCGATCTTCGCTTCGGCTTCCTCGCGTACCTTGAGCGTTGCCGCTTCGTGCGCTTCCGCCTCGCGGCGCACGCGTTCTTCGGCTTCCTCGCGCGCGCGGATCGCGGCTTCGAGCTGCGCCAGCGCTTCCGCGGAGCGCTCCTCGGCGGCGCGGGCCCGCGCTTCGGCCTCGGCCTTGATCTGCGCTTCCACGTCCTCGCGTGCGCGGCTCTCCGCGACTGCGCGCGCATCGGCTTCGCGGCGCGCTTCGGCCTGCGCCGCGGTGCGCGCCGTCACTTCGGCTTCGAGCTGGGAGAGCGCCTGTCGGGCCGATTCCTCGGCCGCACGCGCCTTGGCTTCCGCTTGCTCGCGCGCGACACGCAGCTCTTCTTCGCGCGCCTTCGCTTCCAGTTCGACCCGGGTGCGGGCTTGTGCTTCCTCCTGCGCACGGCGCTCGGCTTCTTCGCGCGCACGATGTTCGACTTCTTCGCGGGCGCGCGCCTGGGCGACTTCTCGCGCCCTCGCCTCCGCTTCGTCCTGGGCGCGCTGCTCGGCTTCTTCCCGCGCCTTGCGCTGTACTTCTTCGCGCGAGCGCGATTCCACTTCGATGCGGGCGCGCGCCTCGGCTTCTTCGCGGGCGCGGCGCTCGGCCTCCTCGCGGGCTTTGCGTTCGGCTTCCTCGCGTGTCCTGGCTTCGGCTTCGGCCCGAATTCGTGCTTCGGCTTCTTCACCCGCGCGGCGCTCGGCCTCTTCGCGCGCTTTGCGCTCGCCGTCGGCGCGGGCCTCGGCCTGCTCGCGGGCGAGCCTTGCCAGCTCGAACTTGGCCTCGGCTTCCTCGCGCGCCTGGCGGGCGGCCAGTGTTTGGGTCTTGGCTTCCTCTTGCGCGAGCCGTTCGGCCTCTTCGCGCGCCCGGCGTTCCGATTCGGCCTTCGCCTCGGCTTCGGCACGGGCCGCGCTCTCGGCCTGGATGCGCGACTCGGCTTCTTCACGCGCCCGGCGCTCGGCCTCCTCGCGCCTGCCCACTTCCGCTTCGGCGCGCAGCCGTGCCTGCGCTTCCTCTTGCGCGCGGCGCTCGGCCTGTTCGCGTGCTTTGCGTTCGGCTTCCTCGCGACTCTTGCCTTCGGCTTCCGAGCGCAGCCGCGCTTCGGCCTCTTCCTGCACGCGGCGCTCGGCTTCCTCGCGCGCCTTGCGCTCGGCGTCTTCGCGCGTCTTGGCTTCGATCTCCGCGCGCGCGAGCGCCTCGATTTCGGCCTGCGCCCGCGCTTGCGCTTCCTGCAGCTCGCGCGCCGACGCTTCTTCCCGCGCCTTGGCCTCGGCTTCGATCCTCGCTCGGGCTTCGGCTTCCGACTTTGCCCGCGTCTGCGCTTCGGCCAGCATGCGCGCCATGGCTTGCAGCTTGGCCTCCAGCTCGGCGCGCGCCCTGGCTTCGGTTTCCGCGCGGGCGAGCGCTTCGGCCTCGGCCTGCGCGCTTACTCGGGCGCGCTCCTGGGCCTTGGCTTCGGCCTGGGCTCGGACTTCGGCCTCGGTGTGCGCGCGCGCCTCGGCTTCGGCGCGTGCCTTCGCTTCGGCCTCGTAGCGCTGCTTCAACTCCAATGCGACACGCATGCGCTCTTCGGCCTCGCTGCGCGCCTGAGCCTCGGTCGCGGCTCGCGCTTCTGCTTCCGCTTTCTCGCGCGCGATGCCGGCCGCGCGCACCTGCGCCTCGGCTTCGACGCGTGCGCGTGCCTCGACCTGTGCCCGGGCTTGCGCCACCAGCTTCGCTTTCGCTTCCATCGCCGCCTGGGCTTCGGATTCGTGCCGGGCGCGCGATTGTGTTTCGGCGCGCGCCTTGGCTTCGGCTTCCGCCCGCGCCCGTGCCTCGGCCACCTGGTTCAACTTGTTGAGCGATTCGGGCGAGGTGAAATCGAGGTCGGCGAGATCCGAGCGCCTTTCCCCGGGCGCGGCTGCCGACTCGTTCATGCGCACCGTGATCGGGCGCATGCGGATGGTTTCGTTGGGATTGATCGCGGCCGCAGCGGCCGCGTTTGCCGGCGAGGCACCGCTGGCGAAGATCTTGATGAAGCCTTCGTGCGTCAGCTTATCCAGCGCCTGATCGAACTCTTCGTAGGCCATGCCGGCGTTTCGGCTCAGCAGCTCCGCCACAGTCGACTTGCCGTCGACCAGGGAGAACACGCGTTCGAGATCGCGCGGCAGTTTGATGGTCTTGTTCTTGACCTCGAGTACGCCCTTGGCTGTCTTGGTGTAGATCGTCTGCTGGCCCATGCGCACTCAGCCTTCGGCGGTTGTCGGTCCACGTTCCGCAAATCCAATCCCCAACGTGGATTATTACTATTGTAAAGCCGCTACCCTTGTAGTGTAATCCGCGCCAGAGCAGGAGTCGTGCCAAGTTCGCGGAAGGATCACATGACGGGGCGGCGCAACGACTACGATGTAACCAATCGAGTTCAGACCACCGATCCCCGCGATATCCGACACGAGATCGGCCGAATCTTCGAAAAACTTTATCCCGATCGCTGCGATACGGCGATCGCCCGCGCCATCGACGATGCGGCGCGCCTGTTCCAGGGGGAGTTTCCGGGTTTCTCCGCCTGCGACACGGGTTACCACGATCTTCAGCACACCCTGGACGTGACCCTTGCCATGGCGCGCATCATGGCAGGTTACATCGGCCAGGGCCACGGACCGTTGATCGATGCGGATTTGTTCGCATTCGGCATCGCCGCGGCCCTGTTCCACGATGCCGGCTACATCCGCCGCTATGGCGATCATCGCCACTTCCATGGCGCGGAGTACACGAAGATTCACGTCTCGCGCAGCGGCCGCTTCCTGCGCGATTACCTGGGCACGATAGGGCTCGAACGTTTCGCCGATGCGGCTGCGCCGACCGTTCACTTCACGGGTTACGAGCTGCCGGCGCAGCACATCCGGGTGCCGGCGCCCGTGTTCCGCCTGCTCGGCAACATGCTGGGATCGGCCGACATCATCGCCCAGATGTCCGATCGCTGTTACCTGGAGAAGTGCTACGAGCGGCTTTATCCGGAGTTCGTGCTGGGGGGCATCGACCGCAAGACCGGCGAGGACGGGAAGGAAGAGCTGCTGTTCCGTTCCGCCGAAGACCTCTTGTTCCACACGCCGCAGTTCTACCGCAAGGCGATGGAACGGCTGCACCGACAGCTCGATGCGATGATGCGCTTTGCCGCCGACGCGCGCCAGCAGCGAAACCTGTACATCGAGGAAGCGGAGAAGAACATCCGCTACGCAGCCAAGCTCGCCGATCGCGGCGACGCGAGCGCCCTGCGGCGCCTGCTCCCATCGAGGGCGAACGCTCGGCGCCGTGCGCGCGCGGGTTGAACCCACGCGGCCTTGCGGGCTGAGCGAATGGCGCTATTCAACGCCGCATAAGAGCTTCGACAGGCCGCGCCGCTACGTGCTCAGTGCAGGTGCTTGTTGCGTCCGAGCGGAAGATGCTCCGAGGGCTGCAGCTCGCCGATGCGTTCGCGATCCGACCAGTCCTGATCGAACAACTCGTTCACCACCGAGGTCACGCGATCGGTCGCCTCCTTGCCGAAGTGGCGTCCGAGCAGGTACTGCATGTCTTCGATCATGCGCCGGCGCTGCGCCTCGTGAATCGCCTCCGGCGTGGGTCCGACGAAGATCAATTGCGACTCGTCCTGGCCGTCGTCGTGAAAGTAGGTGAGCTCCACCACCGTGGTCTCGTCGGTGAGCGGCCCGAGCGTTTGCATCGACTCTTCCACGCAGCGATGAAAGTTGCGTCCGACCTCTCCAGTCCAGCAGATCGTCAGCTCGCGCGCCGTCGACTCGTAGGCGATGCCGGGCTCTTCCTGTTCCAGACTGCGCGCTTCCTCGACCGAATCGATGTCGAGATAGCCCAACCAGGGACGCAGGCCGCTTTCGACCTGAGTGGCGGTGACGCCCTTGAGGAAGCGCAGGTTACCGTGGACGTGAACTTCGGTTCGCATGCTCGTCATCCTGCAAATGAGCTATTTGACCACTATCAACCCGTATCGACCAGTGGCCCCGATAACAATGCTCGGTACGCGGCGCCGCGCCGCATGCATGAGTCGATCGAGCATTCTATGGGCGATGCGGCGGCACAAGCAAAGGCTTCCGGGCGCGTGGCTATAATGGCCCTACCAGCGGCACGCGATAGGGGCGCAAGCCGCAGCGCGCGTTCGGGCGTGGGCGAGAAAACGGCGCGTGGTGGTCATAGCGCCGGCCGCGCATTTCGCGCCCCGCTTCCTCCGAGGACATTTCCGAATGAATCCACTG